>JABMML010000136.1 GCA_013205585.1 Chitinophagaceae bacterium
AAAACATATCGATGCCGCCTTAGGTAATTTATGGGTCATTGCAATTGTGATGGTAGCAGGTGGCGTGATGCTACTTTTCATTGATAAATTTTTTGCAAAAGCAGAAGCTGCAAAAACCGAGGAATCGGATCAGCAGGGCGTTACTTATAAGAAGTCATTTATCATTGGTTGCTTTCAAGTATTGTCTATTTTATTTCCCGGACTCAGCAGAAGTGCGGCTACCATTATTGGTGGTATGAGTCAGCAATTAAATAAAAAAACAGCTTTAGAATTTTCTTTTTTCTTAGCAGTACCTACCATGTTGGCTGCTTCTGCAAAAAGTACCTTAGATGTTTATCAAACTAATCCGGAAGTTTTTGGAAAGGAGAATCTTCTATTATTATTAATAGGTGCAGTAGTGGCCTTTTTGGTGGCCCTATTAAGTGTGCAATTTTTGATGCGCATTGTACAAAAGCATGGCTTTGCCCCTTTTGGATGGTACCGTATTGTATTAGGCCTGAGTATCTTAGGTCTATTATATACCCATCATCTTAACTAAGTATTCCCTATAGGAGAGTTGAATAATTATTAGTATTTTTAAAATACTAAATAATTACTTATGCAAACAGCTTCTAAAAAGGTAGTGAACGGTTGGGCTATGTATGATTGGTCTAATAGTGTATATAATCTTGTTATTACTTCTACCATATTTCCTGCTTATTACGAAGCAGTTACTGGCGATGGCAATGAAAATACTTTAATTGATAAAATAAAAATAGGTTCTTACGAATTTTCTAATACAGCTCTTTACAATTATGTATTAGGTATTGCCTTTGTGATTGTAGCTATCCTCTCTCCTATTCTTTCTTCGATTGCCGATTATAGAGGTAATAAAAAACAATTCCTGCGCTTCTTTTGTACCATGGGAAGTTTAGCCTGTGCTTCTTTGTATTTTTTTGATAGCAATCATATTATGGGTGGTTTATTTTCTGTGATTGTTGCCTGTGTAGGATTTTGGAGTAGTTTGGTTTTTTATAATTCTTATTTACCAGAAATTGCCTCCCCCGAAGACCGCAACCGTATTAGCGCCAAAGGATTTATGATGGGCTATATAGGATCGGTACTCTTACAACTAATTTGTTTTGTCTTTGTATTGAAACCCGAATTATTTGGCATTACCGTGGGTAGGGCATCTCAAATTTCATTTTTACTAGTGGGTGTTTGGTGGATGGGATTTGGATGGATGTCTATCTCAAGACTACCAGCAGGCAGAGGTGCAAAAGGGGCAGATAGTAAAAATTTAATTACACAAGGCTATAAAGAAATACATAAAGTATGGATAGAATTAAAAACATTACCCGTACTAAAAAGGTTTCTGTTTTCTTTTTTCTTTTATAATATGGGCGTGCAAACCGTTATGTTAGCAGCCACCCTTTATGGAAAGAGTGAATTAAATATTCCTACCACTAATTTAATCTTAGCTATACTAATTATACAAATTGTGGCCATACCAGGTGCGCATATAATGGCAAAGCTGGCTAGTAAATGGGGCAATTTTAATACCATTATGATAGCCATCGTTATATGGATTGGTGGTTGTATCATGGGTTATTATTTACCTAGAAACGCAGTGGTCCCTTTTTATACTTTAGCCATTGTAGTGGGTTTTGTAATGGGAGGTATTCAATCCGTGAGCAGAAGTACTTATTCCAAATTAATGCCAGAAACACATGATACCACTAGCTATTTTAGCTTTTTTGATGTCACTGAAAAAGTAGCCATTGTCATTGGCATGTTTAGCTTTGGTTTTATTAATGAAATTACGGGCTCACAAAGAAATTCGGTATTAGCCTTAACTATATTTTTTATCATCGGGCTTGTTTTATTATACCGCACTTCAAAATTAAAAGTACATGCAGGCATTTAGTCTAGAGACGGGTAAATTTAAATTAGATGGTGGCGCTATGTTTGGTGTAGTACCTAAGTCTATTTGGAATAAAACCAATCCGGCAGATGAAAATAATTTATGTACTTGGGCACTGCGTTGTTTAGTCATTAAAGAAGCAGGTCGTACTATATTAATAGATACAGGCATGGGTGATAAACAGGATGCCAAATTTTTTAGCCATTATCAGCCTCATGAAACAGTCGCATTAGCTGACGCGCTTCAAAAAATAAATATAGAGGTAGAAGATATTACTGATGTTTTATTAACGCATTTGCATTTTGATCATGTAGGTGGGGCCATCACAAAATTGAATGATAAGTTGGTGACTACTTTCCCGAATGCTACTTATTGGGTAAGTGAGCCTCAATGGAATTTAGCCTTGCATCCCAATAGAAGAGAAAAAGCTTCTTTTTTGACCGAGAACATCATGCCCATTAAGGAAAGTGGCCAGCTAAAACTAATTTCCTTGCCGTCTTTTCAAAGTAATACTAGTTTACAAGAAATAAAATTTACAGAGGCTATTAGCTGCTTAGTAGTGCATGGACATACGGAAGGCATGCTGCTTCCAAAAATAAAAATGGGTAATGAAACTATTGTATACATGGCCGACCTACTTCCTTCGACAGGCCATATACCTCTCCCCTATGTAATGGGTTATGATATGCAACCACTAATTA
>JABMML010000137.1 GCA_013205585.1 Chitinophagaceae bacterium
AGAGGTCCTCAAGGGTATGATGAAGTAAACCAAGCACGTAAGGCGGGTTTCTTTGGATGGCCTTTCTTTATTGGTAATAATTATCCTTACCATATTTATGATTATGCAACGGGTAAATCAGGTCCTGCATTTGATCCTGCAAAACCAATTAATAATTCAAGAAACAATACTGGTTTAACTGAATTACCTCCAGCAGAACCAGCCTTTATTTGGTATCCATATGGTATTTCAACCACAGACTTCCCTTCTTTAGGTGCCGGTGGACGAACTGCTATGGCGGGACCTGTTTATTACAGTGACTTATATCCAAAAGAAACTAGGTACCCTTCTTATTATGATGGTAAGTTCTTTTTTAATGAATGGATGCGTGGTTATATTAAAGCAGTTACCATGAAGGCTAATGGAGACTATGATAGAATGGAACCTTTTATGCCGAATACTAAATTCCATGCTGCCATTGATATTGAAGTAGGTCCTGATGGTCGTTTCTATGTATTAGAGTATGGAACGGGTTGGTTTAGTAAAAATGCAGATGCTGGATTATCAAGAATTGATTATAAATGATTTCGTAATTAGTATAAAATAGAACTTACACTTAAATCCTTTAACATGAACAAGCGTCAATTTATTAAAGACATGGTTTTAACAAGTATTGCTACCCCATTAGGATTAGCAGGCATAGCCCAAAGTTTTAAACAGAAAGAAAATGTTCCTGCAATAGTTTTGGCTAAAGACGATGCCTTTTGGTTAACTATTAGAAATGAATACCTATTAAAACCAGATTATATAAACCTTGAAAATGGGTATTATAATTTTATACCTCAACCATTATTAGAGAAATTTATTCAACATATTAGAGATGTGAATTATCAGGGTTCTTATTATATGAGAACAGTACAATGGGATAATAAAAATAAAATTGCAGCAAGGCTTGCTGAAATTGCAGGTTGTTTACCTGAAGAAATGATCATCACTAGAAATGCAACAGAGTCACTTGATTTAGTAATAGGTGGGTTTGACTGGACTGCAGGGGACGAAGCGGTAATGGCTGTTCAGGATTACGGCTCCATTTTAGATATGTTTGAACAAATTAAAAATAGGTATGGCGTCATAACTAAAAAAGTATCTCTACCACTTCATCCAAAAAATGATGAAGAAATTGTAAACCTATATGCAAGTGCAATAACTGAAAAAACCAAAGTGATGATGATAAGTCATATGGTGAATATTACAGGACAAATATTACCTGTTCGTAAAATTTGCGATATGGCTCATTCAAAAGGAGTTCAAGTAATTGTAGATGGAGCTCATTCATTTGCACATCAAAAATACCGTATTGATGAGCTCAATTGCGATTATTATGCAACCTCTTTACATAAGTGGCTAAGTAGCCCATTAGGTTCAGGATTTTTATACATTAATAAAAAAAATATTAAAAAACTATGGCCTTTGCTTGCAGATGGAGAGAAAGATATTAATAAAATAAATAGATTAAACCATATTGGTACCCACCCTGTTCATACCGACCTTACTATAAATGATTGTATTGATTATTATGAAATAATTGGTGCTGAAAGAAAAGAAGCAAGAATGTATTTTTTACAGAACTATTGGACAAGTAAAGTTAGAAACCTACCAAGAGTAATTATTAATACGCCAGCTGAATCTAGCAGAAGTTGCGGTATTGCAAATATAGGTATTGAAGGCATTACTCCTGGGGACTTAGCAAATCGCTTAATGAAAGAACATAAAGTATTTACAGTTGCTATTGACGGCGCAGAAGTATTTGGATGTAGAATTTGTCCAAATGTATATACTACTGTTGAAGAATTAGATACCTTTGCATTAGCTATAAAAAAACTTTCCAATAATGTCTAATGATTTTATTAGAACTACAGAATCAACTTCTCTTTATACTAATATAGAAAAGTCCAGCACATTGGATATTCTACAAAATATAAATACAGAAGATAAGAAAGTGGCTATTGAAGTAGAAAAACAAATTCCTCAAATACAATTATTTATTGATGCTGCCGCTGGGAAGTTAGCGAATGGTGGTCGATTATTTTATATCGGCGCGGGCACCAGCGGTCGTATAGGTTTAGTAGATGCTAGCGAATGCCCTCCTACTTTTGGAGTTTCTGCCGATTTAATCACCGGTATTATTGCAGGTGGTCAAAAGGCAATGTTTCATGCAGTTGAAAATGCAGAAGATGATATAAATCAAGCTTGGTTAGATTTACAAGAACATAAGATAAGTAATTTAGATATTGTATTGGGCATTGCTGCAAGTGGAACTACCCCCTATGTTATTGGTGGCTTACAAAAATGCAGAGAGGCAGGTATTCAAACAGGTAGTATTAGTTGCAATAAAAATAGCCCCGTAAGCAATGTCGCCCATTTTCCTATTGAAGTAGTGGTAGGCCCAGAATTTTTAACAGGAAGCACTAGAATGAAAAGTGGTACTGCACAAAAAATGGTACTCAATATGATTTCAACTACGATCATGATTAAATTAGGTAGAATAGAAAACAATATGATGGTGCATATGCAATTAACCAATCAAAAGCTTTTTGACCGTGGTGTAAAAATGATTATGGAAGCCACGCATATACAAGATGCCAATATTGCCGCTCAATTATTAAGAACGCATGGTTCTGTAAAAAAATCGATAGATAACTACAAAGGCTAGTTGGGGAAACTAATCTTTCCCATCGTAGTAGCTACTTTAGTAGAACGCTCACCCGCTAATAGAGGCCTTCCTGCCACCGCCTCATTGGCAAGTAAAGCAAATAAGATAGCCTCTTTCGCATCGGGATGAATTCCTATTTCAATGGAAGATGCAATAGATGGATTGGGTAATAAACTATTTAAATGTTCCATTAATAAAGGGTTATGCATTCCCCCACCACTTACATATATTTTAAATGAAATATTAAATGGTAAATTATTTTGAATAGCTTCTGCAATAGTTTCTGCAGTAAATCTATTTAAAGTGGCCATAATAGCGTGATCAGATAATACGATTCCCATTTTTAAAAGCGCTTCTGTTAGGTATTCAAGATTGAATAATTCAGGGCCAATAGTTTTAGGAAATGCCAAAAAGAAAAAAGAATCCTTTTTTAATAAGTCTAATAATTCAGTATGAATAGTTCCTTGTTTAGCAATATGGGCATCTTTATCGTAGCTCATGCCTTCAAAATGCTTTCTAGTGTAGGCATCCATTAAAGTATTGCCTGGACCTGTATCCGTTGAAAATATTTGGTTTAATTTTCCATTCGCTGGCAAATAAGTAAAATTAGCAATGCCTCCTATATTTAATAGCACTCTATTTTCAGTAGCATGCGAACATAATAAATAATCACCGTAAATAGCCAAGGGTGCACCTTCACCACCTGCTGCAATATGTTTTTGTCTAAAATCACTAATGGTAATAATGCCTGTTCCTGTTGCTATATGATCTCCATCTCCAATTTGTAAAGTAGCTGTACCAAATTCATCATTCGGATGTAAAGACTTAGGTGCATGAAAAATAGTTTGTCCGTGACTCGCAATTAAATCAACCTCGGTTGCTTGTACATTCCAACTTAATAAAGTATCCTTTACCATTTGTGCATGCTGTGTAGCAATCCATGGATGCATCACACATAATTGAGCTAAGGATATATTTTGTTTTGAAAATATAGATAATACTTTTTCTTTAAAAGCTGGAGGATAGGCTACAGTTGTAAAATGATCTAATACTACGCTTGTATGCACTCCAGCACCTGTAATGGTGCATAGTGCAATATCTAGTCCGTCCAAAGAAGTGCCACTCATTAGGCCTATAATTTTGCGAGATGGCTTATTCGCTATATTATATAAGTCTTGAATATTGGGATGCATATCACTAAGGTACGAAATGGACTTGTAAATGCGACCAATTAACAGCAATCTGCCAATTTTCCACACCTTTCTAAAAGCCTTCAAATTCAATGCCTTATAGTGTAACTTTACCTATAATAAATAATGATTATGCTTAAAGTGGGCGTGTTTGGAGTAGGGCATTTAGGGAAATACCATTTGAATAACTGGAAAGAAATTCCTGAAGTAAGTTTAGTGGGATTTTTTGATCCTAATAATGATAACGCCAAAGAAGTACAGAAAACCTATGGCTTAAAACGATTCATGGATGAAGAAGCCTTAATTGCTGCTTCTGATATTATTGATATTGTAACCCCTACCCAACATCATTTTCCTGTTTGTGAAATGGCCATTAAGATGGGTAAAAATGTTTTTGTAGAAAAACCGATGGCCAATACCATTGAAGAAGGCAAGGCCATTGTGAATATGGTGAAAGAAGCCAATGTAAAATTACAAGTAGGTCATGTTGAAAGATTTAACCCCGCTTATACGGCTTTAAAAAACGCTTCCTTAAACCCTTTGTTTATAGAAGTGCACCGTTTAGCACAGTTTAATCCAAGAGGCACGGAAGTAAGTGTTATTTTTGATTTAATGATACACGATATTGATATTATTTTAAGTATTGTAAAAAGTGATATCAAAAATATTTCTGCTAGCGGTGTGGCAGTGCTTACCGATACACCTGATATTGCCAACGTAAGAATAGAATTTAACAATGGTTGTGTGGCTAATTTAACAAGTAGTAGAATTAGCATGAAAAAAATGCGCAAAATTAGACTGTTCCAAAAAGATGCTTATATAGGTATTGATTTTTTAGAAAAGAATACAGAAATTATTAAGCTTAAAAAGCCAGAAGATGCCGATACCTTTTCTTTTGATATTGAAACGCATCAGGGTACTAAAACTATTTCTATTGAGAACCCAGTAATTGAAGATGGCAATGCTATTAAAGCTGAACTAAGTAGTTTTGTACATTCTATTATCAATAACGAAACACCTGTAGTAAGCGAGATAGATGGTTTTTTAGCCATGGAAGTAGCCCATCAAATTTTAGAGAAAATAAGCAAAAGCAGTTCTATGTTAAAGGAAGGAACAGATGCGAATGAGCCCATGCCGCTGGAAGATTAATACAATACTACTAAAATAAATTAATAGAATTTTAAAACTTAACTAAGAAAAACGCTTAGTTAAAATATATTTAGCAATGGCCATATCTAAGGGCCTAGTAATTTTAATATTCTCAAACTCCCCTTCTACTAAAAATATAGGTACTCCACTTGCTTCCACTACATTCGCTTCATCGGTAAAAGAGGCTTGATAGTCTTGTTCAAAAGCCTTTAATAATAATTCAGACTGAAAAGTTTGAGGTGTTTGAATAAGCATTACATCCTCTCTATTAATTAAATGATGATTTTCTCCTTCCATAAGTCGAATGGTATCGGTGGCAGATACAGCAGGAATAGCAGAACCTTTTTCTACCGCTTGCTGATAACATCTTTGTACTAAGGCGGGCGTAAGTAAGCACCTTACTGCATCATGTACAAATACAATGGAACTAGTGGTAACCTTTGAAAGACCATTTTTCACCGACTGAAAACGGGTTTCCCCTCCTACTACAAAATGAAAAGTATTTTTAAACTTATTTTTTTCTATAATTTTTTTCCCTTCATTGATATATACTTCTGGAAGGACAATCACTATTTCAATATCAGAAAAAGCAGCCACAAACTGGTCAATGGTATGTAATAATATAGCCTTGTGTTCAATTTCTAAAAATTGTTTAGGGACCACAGAGCCCATTCTCTGCCCTGTTCCACCTGCAACTATAATGGCTATTTTTTTTGAATACATAGCGAAGTTTCTTATTTAGCTAATAACTTAATAGCTTCTACTTCTAAATCTTTTTTATTAATGGGTGCAGTACCTACTAATTCACAAACCATACCTCCTGCAATATTTGATATTTCAGCGGCTAGGCTCATATTTTTAGTAGCCGCATATACTAGGCTTGCTACTGCTATCACTGTATCTCCAGCGCCACTAACATCGGCAATATTGCGAATATGAGTAGGAATTAATTGATGCTTACTAGCCGTCTCATAATACACCCCGTGTTCAGATAAAGTAATAAATGAAATTTCATGTGCTAATTTTTCTTGAAGCGCCTTATGCATTTTTTGCATATTTTTTTCATCAACGGTATCTATAGTCATTTTTAACCCTTCTTTTACTTCTTTTAAATTGGGTTTAAATAGGGTACAACCTTTATAAGCTAAAAAGTTTTTTTGTTTTGGATCTACTGCTGTAGCAATACCATGGGTCTTACAATAATCAATGACAGTGGTAATAACTCTTTCAGTTAATACACCCTTATTATAATCTTCTAAAATAATTAAAGCAGGTTTCTCTTTATTTACATACTCAATAAAATTAGCCAAGAGTTGGTCTTCTTCTTTGGTAGTAATATCATTGGTGTCTTCGTGGTCTAAGCGCATCATTTGTTGATTACGTCCCATGACCCTTACTTTATTGGTAGTTACTCTTGTATCTGTTGCAATAACATAGTTAGTGTTAATGCCTTGTTTTTTTAATAATTGTTGTAAGTCGGCACCTTCTGTGTCCTTGCCAATAACTGCAAATAAAGTTGTAGGTGCTCCTAAAGAGCCTAAGTTTAAAGCTACATTGGCAGCTCCTCCCACTCTTATCTCTTTTCTTTGAAGAGATACAATAGGCACAGGTGCTTCTGGTGAAATACGGTCTACAAAGCCCCACCAATAGGTATCGAGCATAATATCGCCGATGACCCCAATTTTGGTGCTAGATAAACTAGTAAATAACTGCTGTATTTCTTTTGCTTCCATGGATATTAAGCCGCTTTTTGATTACGTAATGCTATATAATACAAAGGTATGCCCATAAGTGTAATTACCAAGCCCCATAATGAATAGAATGGCTTCGTATATACAAGGCCAATACAGAATACCGTAGCCATTACAATGTATATAGCAGGTAAAACGGGATAGCCAAAAGCTTTATAAGGTCGGTGTAAATTGGGCTCCTTTTTTCTTAAGATAAAAATACCAATAATGGTAAGTACATAAAATATAACCACGATAAAAGAAACCATGGTTAATAAGTCGCCGTACTTTCCACTTAAACATAATAAACTAGCCACAAAAGCTTGTATCCATAAACCATAGGCTGGTACTTCGTTCTTATTTAAGGTACCTGCTTTTTTAAAGAACAAGCCATCCTTGGCCATGGTATAGTATACTCTTGAACCAGCAAGAATTAAACCATTATTACAACCAAATGTAGATATCATTATCATAACAGCAATTACTATGGTACCCACATTTCCTAAAACTGCATTGGCAGCTGTAATAGCTACCCTATCATTTTCAGCAAAGGCCATATCGTTTAAAGGAAGTACATATAAATACATCAAATTCGCACTAATATAAATTAAAGTAACAATGCTCGTTCCTAAAAATAAACTCAAACCAATATTACGTTGTGGATTTTTAATTTCTCCTGCAATAAAAGTAACATTGTTCCAAGAGTCGCTACTAAATATAGAACCCACCATGGCAGCCGACATTAGACCAATTAAGGCAGTACCTCCCACAGGTATCCAGCTATTGGTAACGGTACCATCTAAGGCAGTGGTTATAATATTTTGTTTGGCAGCAAAAGCATTGGTCCAATTTAAATCCCAGTAATTATTTTTAGCAAATAAAAAACCCACTATAATTAATCCAAATAAAGAAATGAGCTTGGTAAAAGTAAAAGTGTTTTGTATGATTTTACCTTCCTTTACCCCTCTTGTATTGGTATAGGTTAAAAATAATATTAAACAAATGGCCAGTATTTGTGCTGCAGATATTTTAATAAATCCTAAATTGGCAATAATATTGCTTTCTCCTACTGAAGGAATTAAATAAGCGGTAAACTTACTAAAAGCCACTGCCACAGCGGCGATGGTAGCGGTTTGTATTACGGAGAAGAAACTCCATCCAAATAAAAAGGCTACTAAAGGGTTATAGGCTTTTTGTAGGTAAACATACTGCCCTCCTGCTTTTGGATACATGGCACTTAACTCACCATAACTTACAGCTGCAGTAATGGTCATAAAGCCAGTAATTAACCAGGCAGTAATTAACCAACCTGCACTACCCACATATCTTGTTATTTCACTACTTACAATGAATATACCAGAACCAATCATTCCACCTGCTACAATCATTGTAGCATCTAAGGCACCTAGTCTTGGTTTGAATTCAGAAGTTTCTGCTGTATCAGTTGTTAACATGGTTGTATCGTTATTAGTTGTAAAGTTATTAGAGTAATTAAAAAATCCTTCCCGAGGTTTAGGGGAAGGATTTAAGTTAAGTTATTTTTTTGAAATATGTTCCGTATTTAGCCCCTTTATAATATCGGAGGTAATATCGTATGCGGTGTCTTTGAAGTACATTAAATCGGCATTACTTGAAAATATATAAGCAAACTCTTTATTTTTATTATACTTTTCTAAAAAGACTTCAATCTTCTTTTTAACTTCTTGTAAACGCTTAAAACTTTCTTCTTGTAATTCTTGAGATAATTGTTGTTCTTTATTAGTATAGTTTTTTTCTAACTGAGCCAACTCTTGTTGACGACTTCCAATTTCTTCTTGAGATAAACTTCGACCATTTTTTTGTAAGTCCTGGTACTTAGTAGCAAAAGCATTTTTTAACGCTGTTAATTCTTTTGCATTTTCCATATCCTTTACTTGTAGTGATGATTTCACTTCTTTAAAAAACTCATAACTATTTTGTATGGAGTCAATTTCAAAATAAGCAACCTTGGTACCCGCACCCCCTGCAGCAGAAGCTTTAATAGGTGTCGTACCACTTGTAAAATGTAGGATATATAATATTACTACCGCTACAGCCAAAACACCATTGAAGATCCAATTATTTGATTTCATTTGAAATTTTTAAAAAATTAGGAAGATAGAAAACCGCCTAGCATCTACCCTATAAAAATAGGTAAAATTATAAATCTAGCTACTAAAATAGACATAAAAAAAGCAGGAAAAGTTGCCTAATCCTGCTTTTTAACAAATACTATAGCTAATAATTATTCGTCGTCATCAAAGCTCATCGCTTCGCGTGTTGTAGCCAATACCTCGTACTCTTCTTTGCTACCAACGATTAATTTTTCGAACTCTTTTTGACCTGTACCTGCAGGGATTAAATGACCTGTAATAACGTTCTCTTTTAATCCTAACATTAAGTCCACTTTACCTTGTATAGCCGCTTGGCTTAATACTTTAGTAGTTTCTTGGAATGATGCCGCAGAAATCCAGCTTTGAACACCTAATGAAGCCTTAGTGATACCTAATAATACAGGGCGAGCAGTAGCAGGTTTTGCATCACGCACTTCCACTACTTTTTTGTCGGCACGACGTAAGATAGAATTTTCTTCTCTTAATTCACGCACCGTTACAATTTGACCTGCTTTTAGCTTAGCACTTTCTCCAGCTTCAGTAACTACTTTCTTATCATAGATACGGTCGTTCTCTTCGATAAAATCAAAGCGATCTTCTAAATCTTCTTCTAAGAACTTAGTGTCACCTGCATCAACGATTTCTACTTTCTTCATCATTTGACGCACGATAACTTCAATATGCTTGTCATTAATTTTTACACCTTGTAAACGATATACTTCTTGAATCTCATTCACCACATATTCTTGAACTGCAAATGGACCTCTAATCGCTAATATAGCAGCAGGTGCAATTTGACCGTCAGATAATGGAGAACCTGCTTTAACGAAGTCGCTATCTTGAACCAAGATTTGACGTGTTAAAGGAACCAAGTATTTCTTCACCATACCGTCTTTAGATTCTACAACAATTTCTCTGTTACCACGCTTAATATTACCAAAAGCAACAATACCATCGATTTCACAAACAATCGCAGGGTTACCCGGATTTCTTGCTTCGAATAATTCAGTTACACG
>JABMML010000138.1 GCA_013205585.1 Chitinophagaceae bacterium
ATATATCGAATAGACTTATACAGAATAAGCCTTTTTCAAACTTTTTTGGACTTTCTATGTTATTATTAATAGTAAAAATGATATTATGAAATTAGTATATCTACTTGTTGCTTTAGGGCTATTATTCGTTGTATTTCAATCGTTTAGAAGTCTCTCGGCTGCTAAAATTGAAAACCAAAAGTACCGTGTGGTTAAAATCGAAGAAGGTTTTGAAATACGATTTTACCCTAAAGCCACTTTTGCTACTATTCAGTCAAATGGCACCAATTATAAGCAAGTGGCCAGTAGTGGCTTCAGAAAATTAGCAGGCTATATTTTTGGAGGCAATGACCAAAGTAAAAGTATTGCCATGACCGCTCCTGTTAGAATGGAGATGACAGATAATGGTTCAGCCATGAGTTTTGTGATGCCTGAAAAGTATGATGCATCCAATTTACCCAAGCCCAAAGATGCTACAGTACAAATCAAACAATCAAAAGAAAGCTATGAGGCCGTGATTGCTTTTGGGGGATACGCCAATGATGAAAAAATTAAAGAACATACCAATAAATTAGTAGACCTTTTAAATGAGAAAAATATTAAAATTATCGGCAGCTTTAATTTCTTAGGCTATAATGCGCCTTATGAATTTATTGGGCGTAAAAACGAAATTTCAATTCCTGTAGAATGGAAGGAATAATAACGAATTACTAATTTTAATAAGTAATAAATTTTAACAAGTAATAAATAATTTAAATTTTATATGGCAGCATATTTAGTAGTAGGAGGTTCTTCTGGCATAGGTTTACAAGTAACAAATCAATTAGCGGCGGCAGGTCATACAGTGTATGCAACATATAATACACATGCAGTGGAAGCAGCAGGTAATATTTATTACCATGCATTAAATGTGTTGGATGAAAGTATCAATCTAGATTTTTTACCTGCCTCTATTGATGGCATTGTGTATTGCCCAGGTGCTATTAGCCTCAGACCCTTCAATAGAATACCCGCAGACGATTTTATAAAAGATTATAATTTACAAGTAGTAGGTGCTATTAAAGTAATTCAAGCTGCCCTGCTAAAATTAAAAGAAAGTAAAAACGGCTCTATTGTTTTATTTTCAACAGTGGCCGTTCAATTAGGTTTAAACTTCCATTCATTAGTGGCAAGTTCTAAAGGAGCCATTGAAGGTCTAACAAAGGCTTTGGCTGCTGAATTAGCACCTACCATTAGAGTAAACTGCATTGCACCTTCTTTAACCAATACGCCTCTTGCGGCTAGTTTATTGAACTCCGAGCAGAAAATAGATGCCAATGCGCAAAGACATCCCCTTAAAAGAGTAGGAACACCTTTGGATATTGCCAATGCAGTTGAATTTTTATTAACCGATAAGTCTAGCTGGGTTACCGGTCAAATTTTAGCTATTGACGGAGGCATGAGTACTATTAAATTATAGAGATTTATATTTTTTAATAGCAGTTATAATTTTAAATACTTACTAAATTAATAGCTTAATAAAAAGGCCCCTATGATTAGAGGCCTTTTTTATATCGTTTACTTTTTATTGCTTCCTTTCTATTTTTTTCTTTCGATTTCTTTATTTAATTCTTCAATATCAACAGATCTCTCCGTCATATCTCCTAAAAGATTTCTAGAAAAATAATCAGCTGTTTTCCAGAACCAATACTCGCTCATATCGCCAAAACCATGTCTTTGCGTTGGAAGAATTAACATATCAAAACGCTTATTAGCTTTAATTAAGGCATTCACTACACGAATGGTATTGGAAGGGTGCACATTATTATCAATTTCTCCATGTATGAGTAATAATTTTCCTTTTAAATTTTTGGCAATATCTGGGTTCTTGTCAATCATGTAAGAGAAAGTAGTATCTCCTTTATCAGAAATATTTTCTTTCACACCATTGTGCTTTTCACTCCACCATCTATTGTACACACTATTATCATGATTACCTGCATTGCTTACTGCTACTTTAAAAATATCAGGATATACAAACATGGCGGCTGTACTCATAAATCCTCCGCCACTATGGCCATGTATGCCTACTTTATCTCTATCTATAAAACTAAATTTATCGGCTAATTGCTCAATAGTTGCTTTCTTATCCGCTAGACCATAATCTCTTAGATTACCATAGCCATAATTGTGATACCATTTACTTCGAGCAGGATGGCCGCCTCGGTTGCCTAAAGTAACTACCACAAAACCCAATTGGGCTAGTCTATCAATTCTATCCATTCCTTTACTAAAGCTTTTATTTACAGACTCTGTTTGAGGGCCTGGATATACATATTCAATGATGGGATATTTTTTAGTGCTATCAAAATCGTAAGGTTTATACAT
>JABMML010000139.1 GCA_013205585.1 Chitinophagaceae bacterium
CCTCCTTGGTTAATAAATTTTTATTTTGTTTCGTTAGAAAAAAACCTGGCATAATGGAATTAATTCTTACTGCATCGCCATATCTATTGGCCATTTCTACAGCAAACCATTTAGTATATAAATCAATAGCGGCCTTTCCCATGCTATAGCCTAGTCCACGCGTTACTGTTCTTTTTGAATTCACAGAAGAAATGTTCACAATACTTCCTGCACCCGATTTTGCAATGGCAGGACCAAATACTTGTACAGGCAATAAAGTACCCCATACATTTAGCTCCATTGTTTTTTTCATTCCCTCCATATTTATTTTAAAAACATCTTGGTCGGGCGATAATACTCCTTCAGGTAAATTACCCCCAGCCCCATTTACTAAGCCATGAATAGTTCCATATGTTTCTACTGCTTTATTCTTAGCGGCTTCTAATTCAGCTTCCACAAGTACGTTTGCTTTTAAGAAAATAGCTTCTCCCCCTTGGCTTCTAATAAATGCAGCACGCTCTTCACCCACCAACTCGTTTTGACCAATTAAAACTACAGTGGCCCCTTGATTGGAAATAGCCTCTACAAAACTGCCCCCTAAAACCCCGGTGGCCCCTGTTACCACAATGACTTTATTTTTAAGTGTAAATAAATCCTGCTCTTGACTTCGCATAATTGAAATTTCTAATTAAAATGATTGACTTTAGCCTTCGTTTATCGTTACTGTAAATTAATTATAAATATCCATCTTAAGCAAGATTTAGGCCCTAAATAGATAGGCAGTTTATAATTCAACAATTAGTGCCTATTTTTGTTAATATAATATGAATAAAATTGTAGTAGCCATCACAGGCGCCAGTGGCGCTATTTACGCTAAATGCTTATTAGATAGTTTAAGCCAAATGCAGGCCCAAATTGAGGCGGTAGGCATTGTTATGAGTGATAATGCAAAGATTGTTTGGGAGACAGAATTAGGCAATCAAGACTATAGTAAATACCCCTTTCATTTTTATCAAAAAAACGATTTCAATGCACCCTTCGCCTCCGGCTCGGCGCAGTATAATACCATGATTATTGTTCCTTGCAGTATGGGCACTTTAGGTCGTATTGCAAGTGGTATAAGCGACGACTTAGTCACTAGAGCTGCGGATGTTGTTTTAAAAGAAAGAAGAAAGCTCATACTAGTGGCGCGTGAAACACCTTATAACTTAATTCACATTAAAAATATGGAAACAATCACTTTGGC
Source organism: Chitinophagaceae bacterium (assembly GCA_013205585.1). Classification (GTDB taxonomy): domain Bacteria; phylum Bacteroidota; class Bacteroidia; order Chitinophagales; family Chitinophagaceae; genus Sediminibacterium. Next base: position 1,226 of record JABMML010000139.1, read on the forward strand.
AGGTGGAATTATATGTCCGGCCACTCCAAGTTTTTATAGCAAGCCTAACACTATTGAAGAAGTGGCTTATACAGTGGTACACCGCATACTAGACTTAGCTGGGTTAAAAGCGAATAGTTACCGTTGGGGAAATAAATAAATAAAAATTTTGAGTATAAAAAAAGGCCCCATTATCTAGGAGGCCTTTTTAATTTTATAGAAAAATTAATCTTCTTTTGATTCTTTAGGAGCCTTTGGTGCTTTCTCTTTTTCCTTTTTTTCTAAAGTAAAAACAAGCTTACTGTTTTCTTTATCTAAATCACCCATTAAAGTATCGCCTTCTTTAATACTATGGTTTAATATTTCTTCCGCCAGAGGATCTTCGATATATTTTTGAATGGCTCTATGCAAAGGTCTTGCTCCAAATTGAACATCATAGCCTTTGTCTGCAATAAAACCTTTGGCCTCTTCAGATAAAACTAAGTTCAATCCTAAATTCACCAAACGACTCAAGACATTTTTCATGATAATGTCAATGATTAAGAAAATATTTTCTTTGGTCAATGAATTAAACACTACCACATCGTCTACTCTATTTAAAAATTCAGGAGAGAAAGTTCTCTTTAAAGCTTTTTCAATAACAGATCTATTGTTCTCGTCGGTTTGAAGCACACGCGTTGCAGTGGCGAATCCTACCCCATCACCAAATTCTTTCAATTGACGAGCGCCAATATTAGAAGTCATGATAATTAAAGTATTTTTAAAATCTACTTTTCTACCCAAGCCATCTGTTAAAATACCATCATCTAATACTTGTAATAAAATATTATAAATATCTGGATGTGCTTTTTCAATTTCGTCTAAAAGTATGACGCAGTATGGCTTACGGCGTACCTTCTCAGTTAGCTGACCACCTTCTTCATAGCCTACATAACCTGGAGGCGCTCCAATTAAACGGCTTACAGAAAACTTTTCCATATACTCACTCATGTCAATTCTAATTAAAGAATCTTCTGAATCAAATAAATTTCTGGCAAGTGCTCTGGCTAGCTCCGTTTTACCCACGCCTGTTGGACCTAAGAAAATAAAAGTACCTATTGGTTTTCTAGGATCTTTCAAACCCACCCTATTTCTTTGAATGGCTTTTACCACTTTTCCTAAAGCTTCGTCTTGTCCGATGACCTCAGTTTTCATTTCCTCCGTCATCTTCTTCAACTTCGTAGTTTCAGCTTCCACCATTCTTTTTACAGGAATGCCTGTCATCATGCTTACTACTTCAGCAATATTTTCTTCGTTAATAGGAAAACGTTTGTTCTTACTTTCTTCTTCCCAAGTAGTTTTCGCTTTTTCTAAAGCCTCCCCTAATTTTTTCTCTGTATCTCTTAAATTAGCGGCCTCTTCAAATCGTTGGCTTTTAACCACTCTATTTTTTTCGTTCTTAACTTCTTCAATTTGTTTTTCTAAATCAACAATATCTAAAGGAACATTAATATTTTTCAAATGCACTCTTGCACCCACTTCATCTAATACATCAATGGCTTTGTCGGGAAGTAAACGGTCGGTCATGTAACGGTCGCTTAATTTTACACAAGCCTCAATGGCTTCTTGATCATATACCACGCTATGAAAATCCTCGTATTTAGACTTGATATTATTTAAGATGATAATGGTATCGGCTACACTTGGTGGCTCGATAATTACTTTTTGGAAACGTCTATCTAAGGCACCATCTTTTTCAATGTGCATACGATACTCGTCTAATGTTGAAGCACCAATACATTGTAATTCTCCACGCGCTAAGGCTGGCTTAAAGATATTGGAAGCGTCTAATGAACCGCTTGCTCCACCTGCACCCACAATAGTATGTATTTCATCAATAAATAAAATAACGTCTCTGTTTTTTTCAAGCTCATTCATAATGGCCTTCATACGCTCTTCAAACTGTCCTCTGTATTTAGTACCTGCAACAAGTGCTGCTAAGTCTAAAGAAATGACACGCTTATCAAATAAGACGCGGCTTACTTTTCTTTGCACAATACGAAGGGCTAAACCTTCTACAATGGCTGTCTTACCCACACCAGGCTCACCTATTAAAATGGGGTTATTCTTTTTTCTTCTACTTAAAATTTGACTTACTCTTTCTATTTCTGCATCACGCCCTACAATAGGATCTAATGAATCCATTTCAGCAAGCTTAGTAATATCACGTCCAAAATTATCTAGTACTGGCGTTTTTGATTTATTAGGGCTTACAGGTTTTGATTTTGATGCAGCACCAAAGGCACCCGCTCCGCCTGCTCTTTTATCTTCATCAAATTCATCATCTCCTTCTTCTGGGAATTCTGCATTGGGTGGAATAATGGGTTCAGAGGAACTAGAACCAATCATACCTAATTCAGCTCTGAATAAATCATAGTCAATATCAAATTGATTTAAAATTTGAGTGGCTATGTTTTCTTTATTTTTTAAAATGCTTAAAAGTAAATGCTCTGTTTCTACCATGGGGCTTTTAAGTGCCTTCGCTTCTAGCACTGTCACTCTAATAACTTTCTCAGCTTGCTTGGTTAAAGGCAAGCTATTAATATTAGCAACGTTTTTACCCGACTTATCCTTAACAGCTAATTCAATTTCTTTTCTTAGTTCTGCTAAATTTACATTCAACTGCTTCAATACCTTTATCGCAGTATTTTCCTGGTCTCTTATAAGGCCAAGCATTAAATGCTCAGCGCCTATAAAGTCATTACCTAATCTCAAAGCCTCTTCACGGCTATAAGAGATGATTTCCTTAACTTGTGTTGAAAAATTATTATCCATATATTTATTTCGAGCTGTTACAAGAATAACGAATATTTTTGACCTAAAGTATGTTAAGTATTACTTGTTTATCAACCTTTTATTCTTAAGCCAATATGCAATACAAAACCGAACTCAAAGAGAAATTTACTGTTCTTACCATTCTCGAGAATAGCCTTAGTTCAAATCTCGTGCCAGAATTAGCCAAAATTATAGCAAAAATAGGTGGCGAAGCCCCTAAAAACCTAGTTTTGAACCTAGGCCAAGTGGCCCGCTGGGAGTTACCGGTAATTGCCCAATTAGCAGAAGGACAGGGCAGCTTCTATGAGAATAATACCTCATTTGTCATTTGTTGCCTGTCAGATAGCCTTCAGGACACCCTTGATTTGACAGATTATGCCGAAATCTTGAACATGACCCCCACAGAATCAGAGGCTTGGGATATTATCCAGATGGAGGAAATTGAAAGGGAATTGCTAGATAGCGACGACATGGAGTTTTCGAACCAAGAATAGCCCTATTTTCTCTTAAGATTAGTTATTTTCGCCCTCATGATTACTTCTAATACCATTCAACAAATCACCAACCGAATTGACATCATTGATGTGGTGGGTGAATTTGTGAAATTGAAAAAAAGAGGTACCAACTTTATAGGCAACTGCCCTTTTCACAACGAAAAATCACCTTCGTTTACCGTCTCTCCTGCTAAAGAAATTTACAAGTGTTTTGGCTGTGGCAAAAGTGGCAATACCATTACTTTTTTAATGGAGCATGAGAAGTATAGTTATGTAGAGTCTTTAAGATGGTTAGCTGCAAGGTATAATATTGAAATTGAAGAAACGCAAAGCAGTCCTGAACAAAAATTAGCTCAACAAGTAGCCGATAGTTTATATGCGATTAACAATTTCGCGATGGATTTTTTCACCAAGCAATACTGGGAAACAGAGGCTGGTGAATCTATTGCACAAAGCTATATGCAACATAGAGGTTTTTTAAAACCCATTGTAGAAAAATTTAAAATTGGGTACAACCCTTCAGATAAAGATAGTTTAGCCAAGGCCTTAATTCAAAATCAATTCAATCCAGAACTTTTTGCCAAAACAGGTTTAGTGGTAGAGCGCAACGGCGAGTGGCAGGATAATTACAGAGACCGTATTATTTTCCCCATTCATAATACCACTGGAAAAATTATTGGATTTGGTGCCAGACAAATTGCCAAGAACGATAAGTCGCCTAAATACATTAACTCTCCCGAGAATGATATTTATGTAAAGAGTAAAATTTTATATGGTTCTTATTTTGCAAGAACTGCTATTGATAAATTAAATGAATGTTTACTGGTAGAAGGTTATACCGATGTAGTTAGTTTACACCAAGCAGGTATTGAAAATGTGGTGGCCAGTGGTGGTACTTCTTTAACCATTGACCAGTTAAGGCTTATCAAAAAATACACACAAAACCTAACCATTATTTACGATGGAGATGCAGCGGGTGTGAAAGCTGCCTTGTGTGGATTAGATATGGCCTTGGAAGAAGGATTGAATGTACAACTAGTATTAATTCCAGATAAAGAAGATCCAGATAGTTATGTCAATAAAGTAGGGCCAGACGCTTTTAGAGAATTTGTAGGGTCGGCGAAAAAAGATTTTGTACTATTTCAATTAGAAGTGCAATTAAAAGAAGTGGGTGGCGACTTGAATAAGAAGAACAGCTTGGTGAACCAGATTGCAGAGACATTAAGTAAAATA
>JABMML010000140.1 GCA_013205585.1 Chitinophagaceae bacterium
ATCCAGGTGGGTGTTTTTAATACCGACTTTGTATGCGTAAATGTATCAAAACTTAATTTGCCATGATAACCTCCTGTTCCGCTGAAACCCCTGCCACCAAAGGGTAATTCGTGATTGGTAATATGCATAGTGGCATTGTTTACACAAGCACCGCCTGAAGGCACATTGGTTAACCAATAAGCTTCATCATTTTTATTTTCAGTGAAAACATAGAATGCCAATGGGTTTGGATTTTTTTGAATGATGGCTAAAGCCTCGTCTTTATTTGCATAAGTAAGAATAGGAAGAATAGGTCCAAAAATTTCATCTTGCATAATTTTTGCATCTGGTTGAACCCCTACCATAATGGTTGGCTCAATAAATAATTTTTCTCTATTCGATTTTCCTCCATAGGCAATTTCGCCATCCGATAAATAAGAACTTAAACGCAACCATTGTTTATCATTAATAATTTTTCCATAATGCTCGGAGCTTTCCGCATCTGCTCCATAAAATTTTTGAATAGCAATAATTAATTCTTTAATGAGTTCATCTTTTAAATGATGAGGTACTAAAATATAATCAGGAGCAATACACATTTGTCCGCAATTAGAAAATTTTGGATTCGCTAAACGGCGCGCTGCTACTCTTAAATTGGCATCATCACATATCACCGCAGGACTTTTACCGCCTAGCTCTAAAGTCACTGGCACTAATTGTTCAGCTGCATATTTATAAATAATTTTCCCCACGGCGGTACTGCCTGTGTAAAAAATATGGTCGAACCTATTTTCGGTTAATAAAGGAGGTAATATGGTAGCACCCTCCCCTTCTAAATAAAGTATATAGTTATCTGGAAATAAAGAGTCTACAATTTTACCCATTATTTTTGCCGTCGCTGGCGCAAACTCAGATGGTTTTAAGACCGCACAATTTCCTCCTGCGATGGCTCCAATTAACGGAGTAAACAATAATTGAAATGGATAGTTCCAAGGAGCAATAATACAAACCACGCCCAAGGGTTCTTGAATGGTATAACTTGAGGAGGGCATATTGACTAAATTAGTGGCAACCGAATTAGGTTCCATCCAGTCTTTCAAATGCTTAATGGTATAGTTTAATTCACTTAAGAAAAACCCTACCTCGGTGGCCCAGGCATCTTCATCGGTTTTTTTTAAATCGGTATAAAGTGCTTGATATAATTGTTTTTCGGCATCTAAAACGGCTTTTTTTAAGCGTTCAAGCTGTTGTATTCTGAAGGCGTAAGACTGGGTTGCGCCAGTGGCAAAATACGAACGTAGGTTATAAATAGTAGTTGACATAAGTATTAGTAGTATACAAAAGCAATAATTCTTAGGCAATTTAAGCCTTATTCCTGAAAGCAAAGCCCCATTTATTCGCTTATCAAAATAATTATGAAAATTCAGAAATTTTTGATAATTTAACGTACTCATTTTAACAATTATTATAAACCAAATAACGATTTGCTATGTCCAAGAGAAAATCAGATAACACAAGAAGGGATTTTATTAAAAATTCTGCGCTTGCATTAGGAGGCTTTTACATTTTACCTAGACACGTATTAGGTGGAAAAGGATTTATCGCACCAAGTGATAAATTACAAGTAGCTGGTATCGGTGCCGGCGGAAAAGGAGAAAGTGATTTATTTGCTTTCTATAATAGTGGTAAAGCAGATATTGCTTTTTTATGTGATGTCGATGATAGACAAGCTGTAAAAAGTCGTCAAAGATATCCAAAAGCAAAATACTATAAAGACTACAGAGAAATGTTAGATAAAGAACATATGCATATTGATGCTTGTTCTGTTTCTACACCCGATCATATGCACGGTGTGCAAGCCATGGCTGCTATGCAATTAAAAAAACATGTTTATGTACAAAAGCCAATGGCACATGATATTTATGAAGCGCGTATTATGACCAAGGCAGCAAACGATTATAAAGTAGTTACTCAAATGGGTAATCAAGGTGCTTCTGGAGATGGCGTACGTGTGTTACAAGACTGGCATACTGCTGGATTAATTGGTGATGTGCATACTATTTATTGTTACACCGATAGACCAGTTTGGCCTCAAGGTGTAAACCGTCCTATAATAACTACTCCAAGCGCCATTCCTACTGAATTAGATTTTAATTTATGGTTAGGTACGGCTCCTCAAAAAGATTATTTTGAAGGTTTACTTCCATTTAACTGGAGAGGCTGGTGGGATTACGGAACCGGCGCATTAGGTGATATGGCTTGTCATATTATGGCACCTGCATTTGCAGTCTGTGGTTTGGGTTATCCTATTGCAGCAGAATGTAGTGTTGGAACTCGTTATACTGCACCTTGGCAAAAATTATATGCACCAGATTCTGGTCCAATGGGTTCTCATATTACTTTAACTTTCCAAGGACAGAACGGAAAGCCAAATGTAAAATTACATTGGATGGATGGTGGTATTCAACCAGAACGTCCAGCTGAATTAGGCCCTAACGAAATGATGGGTGACGGTGGTAATGGCGTTATTTTTGAAGGAACGAAAGGAAAAATGATGGCAGGTACTTATGGTGTTAACCCTCAATTACTTCCTACTAATTTAACTAAAACTACTTCCGTACCAAAAATTATAGATAGAGTGAAAGGCGGAGAAGCCGGACACTACGCTGTATGGGTTGAAGCTTGTCTTGCTGGTTTTGGTAGTAAAGAAGCGAAGGCTTTAAGTTCTCATTTTGATATTGCAGGTCCTTTAACAGAGTCTGTATTAATGGGTAATTTAGCAATCAGAAGTTATGATATCAAATCCACTACTAAATCTGGAACTGCTACTTATCCAGGTAGAAACATTCAATTGTTATGGGATGGTCCAAATATGAAGATCACCAATTTCGACGAAGCGAATCAATATGTTAAAAGAACATATCGCGATGGTTGGAACTTGGGTGTTTAGTATTGATTTACTTACTCATTATATATCTCGGTTGCCTTTGGTAACCGAGATTTTTTTTGTACTACCTTTATTAGATAATAATACTATATCATGGAAAATTTACAAGAGCAGTTTTTATTAAACCCAGACATTACTTTTTTAAACTTTGGGTCCTTTGGAGCAACGCCC
>JABMML010000013.1 GCA_013205585.1 Chitinophagaceae bacterium
AATACTGCCAAGTCACTTGTTCCACCACCAATATCTAAAATAGCTACACCTGCTTCCATATCTACATCACTCATTACTGCACTTGCAGAAGCTAAAGGTTGTAAGACTAAATCTTTTGTTATTAAACCACTTCTTTCTACAGAACGGTTTATATTTCTAATCGCGTTTCTATCTCCTGTTAAGATTAAAAAATTAGCGCCCACTTTCACACCATTCACACCCACTGGGTCTTTGATGTTTTGGTTATTATCTACATGGAATTCTTGCGGAATTACATCTATGATTTGATCTCCTGCAGGAATAAATGTTTTTCTTTGATTGTTGATGAGTTGCTCAATCTCCCAAGCTTGAATTTCATTCTCGGCGTCTTGACGCACTTGATCTCCTCTTGTTTGTAAACTTTTGATATGATGACCTGCAATACCTACATATACTTCATTCACTTCTAAATCGGGATTGCTTAATTGGCAGTTTTGTAATGCTTGTTGAATAGCTTTAATGGTTTGGTCAATATTCAAAACTTGACCATGTTGAACACCATTACTGTTGGCACGCCCAAATCCTAAGATTTCTAACTTACCGAACTCATTCTTTCTTCCTGCGATGGCAGCGATTTTTGTGGTTCCAATATCAAGACCTACGATAATGGGTGATTCGTGCTGACTCATTTTGTTGTTTTTTAGTTGTTTGTTGTGGAAGCCTTCTTTTGGGGCATTAACGCCTTGGCAGACGGCTTCACTTTTATTAACGATTTTGCTTTCGATTTATTGTTTGTTTTACTACTTGTTTTAGCCAGACTTTTTGACCCTTTTTTAGGAGCTTGTTTTACAGCTGTTTTAGAGGGGGCTTTAACCGCTGTTTTTGGAGTTGTTTTAGGCGCTAGTTTTGGACTTGCAATAGCTGTATTTTTGGAAGCATTTACTAGAGTAGGTTTAGCTGCCGTAACACTAACTGCCGTAACATTAGTTGTATCAAGTTTCACTTCTAAAGCCATTGCAGAATCCACGGTAGGTAAATCGTTTGTAGAAAACTGAATAGGTTGCATGCCTTTTTTAAGCGCTACAATTTGATTATCAAAACGACAATCAATTACCTGATAAGCGTTCAGTCCACTTTGTACCCAAACATTTTTATAAAAAGTGTAGAGTCTATTTAATTTATCTTCTATATTTTCCACCGAACCAATTAAGACCAGATGATCTCCGACTGTTGGCACTAATTCGAAATCACCATTAACAGCAATATTTACCTGTGCGGTTTGTGCCATAAAAAACGAATCGTTTTGCACAGCTTTAGTGAAATGTAAGATATCATTTAAGAGTAAACTATCTGGTTTAGATAAATTTTGTTGATCAGAAGGGAAATTGGTAAATACTGGTAAACGTAGTACAGTAAGCTGTTTCAGCGGCAACTGTAAGCCTTCCTTATCAATATAAAAGGAATTACCTGAAGCTGTAAATATGCGTGCAATAGGAATACGCTGTTCTATTTTAACTTGTAAGGCTTGTGTATTATCTAAAAATAATTCTACATGTTTTATCCAACGTATCGTTTCTAAATATTTTTCTAATGTGTTTAAATTCACCGCCCCAATAGGTAAGCCCTCTTTAATACCTTGCTCATGAATTATTTGTAATATTTCTTTTTCATCTATAAATAAGGCGGCTGTATTTTCACCCACTAATTCAATTTCAATGGAACTACACTTTTTTTCTTCCTTGGCTTTCCAGGCTATTACAAATAATACAATAAGCGCAGCGCCTGCTATACTCCAAAGAACTCTAACTAATATGGTTTGCCAGTGCTTCATTTATTTTTTTGTAAGAATTTCTTGAACTTTTAAAATACAGGTATCTATATCGCCGGCTCCTGCCATTACAATTAACTTGTCCTCGGTAACAGCGGCCCAATCAAATAATTCTTCCTTAGACATTATTTTTTTATGGCTCAACTTCATTTTAACTAATAACATTTCACTACTCACTCCTTCCATAGGAAGCTCACGCGCTGGATAAATAGGTAATAGAATCACTTCATCTGCCTTATCTAAGGTTTCTACAAATCCATCGCACTGGTCCTTGGTTCTACTATATAAATGCGGTTGAAATACCAGTACAATTTTTTCATTGGGATATAAACTGCGCACACCGCTTATTAAAGCATTTAACTCTTCAGGATGATGCGCATAATCGTCTATCAATACTTTATTCGCTGTTTTAACCTTGTATTCAAATCTTCTTTTTACCCCTTCAAAACTAGCCACCGCTTCTTTAATTTTTACTTCATCTATTTCTAAACTTAATGCAATAGCAATGGCAGCACTTACATTTTCAACATTATGCAAGCCACCCATATTTAGCATTATGTTTTTGCAAATACCTGCCGGATGTACTAAATCAAAATGATAAGAACCTTCTACTACTTTTAAATTGATAGTATGATAAGAGGCTTCATTATGATTATACCCATAAGAAAGTACTGTCTTGTTACTTATATTGGTATTAAAAGAAGTTCCCCACTTTTGTATAAGTATACCACCTGGTTTTATTTTATCAGAAAATTCACCAAAGGCTTTTACTACTTCTTCTGCTGTACCATAAATATCTAGGTGGTCTGGGTCTACTGCAGTAATGACAGCAATATTGGGTGCTAATTTTAAAAAGCTACGATCATATTCATCGGCCTCCACTACCACCACATTTTTTTCATGGCTCCAAAAATTAGTACCATAATTAGTAGCAATGCCCCCTAAAAATGCATTACAACCATAACCTGTATGGCGTAATATATGCGCTGTCATTGAAGTGGTGGTGGTTTTACCATGGGTGCCTGCAATAGCAATAGTGAAAGCATTTTCAGTAATCCACTGAAGTACATCACTTCTTTTTACGACTAAATATTTATTTTCTCTATAATAATTTAATTCACCATGCTCACTTGGTATAGCAGGTGTGTATACAATAACTGTGGCCGCTTTATCTATTTTGTTTAAATCGTCTTCAAAATGAATTTGAATACCTTCTTCTATTAAAGCGTCAGTTAATAGTGTGGGAGTTTTATCATATCCACTCACTACTAATGCTTGTGTATTAAAATACCTTGCCAAAGCACTCATACCTATGCCTCCAATACCAATAAAATAAATATTCTTACAATTTGTTAACGGATTCATTATTAACTATTCATTTATTTGTTTCAAAATTTCTTTCGCTATTATTTCATCTGCATTACTAAATGCAAAGGCCTTTATATTATCTTTCATTGCTTGCATCTGCTGCTCACTAGCTAATAATTGTAAAACTGTAGGAATTAAATTATTGCTTACTTCTTTATCTTTCACAATAGCGGCTGCATTTTTATTCACTAGCGTCATGGCATTAAAAGTTTGATGATCTTCGGCTGCAAGTGGATAAGGCACAAAAACAGCAGGCTTGCCAGTAATGCAAATTTCTGAAACGGCCATAGCTCCAGACCTACTAATGACTATATCTGCTGCAGTGTAAGCTGCACTCATATTATCAATGAATGAATGCACAAATACATTTTCATAATTATGGGCCGAATTTGCGTATACTTCGGTATTGGGCTTACCGGTTTGCCAAATTAGTTGAATATTTTTATCAAAGAAAGAAACTAAATTGGCTTGAATGGCTTTATTAATAGAGCTCGCGCCTAAACTTCCGCCAATAATTAAAATAGTTTTCTTTGACGGCTCTAAATTAAAGACCTCCAAAGCAGTTTGCTTGGTATAAGAATGTTCTATTATATTTTTTCTAATGGGGTTGCCTGTTACTAGAATTTTAGCAGCAGGAAAAAAAGATTCCATACCCAAAGTACCCGTAAATATTTTTATAGCATTTTTAGCCAACCAAGTATTGGCTTTGCCAGCAAAGGCATTCGACTCATGTATAAAAGTGGGAATATTTTTTGTTTGTGCATATTTTAAAACAGGAAAACTAGAATAGCCTCCCACTCCAAATACTGCATTGGGTTTAAACGATTTAAAAATGGCACTTACTTGAAAAAAGCTTTGCAAAAGTTTCCAAGGCAAAGAAATATTTTTTAATAACTGAGCTCTATTAAAGCCTGCAATGGTAATGCCTTTAATCTCAAATCCTGCTTGGGGTACTTTTTCCATTTCCATTTTTCCCAAAGCGCCTACAAATAAAATAACAGCATCAGGTGCTAAAGCTTTGATGGCTTGAGCTACAGCAATGGCTGGAAAGATATGCCCTCCCGTGCCGCCACCTGCAATGATGATGCGTAATATATTATGCTTTTGCTTCAATGACATTATTTTCTGTGTCTAACCCTTCGTTACCTGTTGGTATTTCAATTTCTGTTTCTACAGGCGCCTTACCTTCCATTTGCTCTACGTTTCTAGCCACACTTAATATGATTCCTATAGAACAACAAGTAAAGATGAAAGAACTTCCTCCCATACTTACTAGTGGCAAAGTCACACCCGTTACAGGTACTAAATTCACGTTCACCGCCATATTGGCGATAGCTTGTATAATTAATGTAAAACTTAATCCCAGTGCAAGAAAGGCCCCAAAGGCATAGGGACATCTTCTAAATATTCTTATGCATCTAAATAAGAAAACGATATAAATAAAAATAATAAAGGCACCGCCTAGTAATCCATACTCTTCAATAATAACTGCGTAAATAAAATCGTTATAGGCTTGTGGAAGAAAATTTCTTTGTCTGCTATTGCCCGGACCTAATCCCATAAAAATACCACCGTTCGCAATGGCAATTTTTGCTTGCTGCACTTGATAGGGCACATCATTATCCTTGGCATACATAAAATCTTGGACTCTACTCACCCAAGTACCAAAACGTCCAAAGCTTTTCATTTTTTCTGCCACCACAGGACTTCCTTCCACCGATTTACTGGAATGTGTGGCCATGGCCACACTAATGATAATAACTAGTGGTATCATGGCCACTAGAACAGTTAATAAAATATGTTTAATACTTACTCGACCAATAAACATAAGTAATAATGAAGTGGCTCCAGTTAAAAGTGCATTGGATAAATTCGCCGGCATAATTAAAGCACAAATAATAATTACAGGAGTGATGATGGGTAAAAATCCGTTTTTGAAATCTTTGATGACTTCCTGTTTCTTACTTAACATTTTAGACAAATACATAAATAAAGCCAACTTGGCTAAATCACTTGTCTGAATAGTTAAATTAATAATAGGCAATTTGATCCACCTACTACCTTCATTAATTCTCGCACCAAAAAATAAAGTATATATTAACAAAGGAATAGACAACATAAATAAAATGGTGGCTATTTTTGAAAAGACAGTATAGTTTACACGGTGCAAACCAAAAATGGCCAGCAAACCCACTAACGTAAATATGACTTGTTTAATTAAATACGCACTTGTATTTCCACGATACATTTTATAAGCCAATGAACCAGTAGCACTATACACTACCAAGATAGAAATAAGCGACAATACAATGACTAACCCCCATATGTATCTATCGCCCCTAGTTCTTTGGTCTAAATGTTCTTTCATCCCACCAATAGTGGGCATTTGTGAAAATAGTTTGTCTGTAGTATCGTTAAACATAAAGTATAGTTCTTTTACAAAAATTATAGTTCTTTTACAGACTCTTTAAATTGACGACCTCTGTCTTCATAGTTTTTAAATAAATCAAAACTGGCACAAGCAGGGCTCATTAAAACTAAGTCCCCTTTTTCTGCTAACTTGAAAGATGCGTTTACTGCTTTTTTAGCGGTATCTACTTCTACAATTGTTTTAACTTTATCTTTAAAAAATTCGATAAGTTTTTTATTGTCGTTACCCATACAAACAATTGCCTTTACTTTTTCTTTCACTAAATCGGCAATTAATTCATAATCGTTCCCTTTGTCTACACCGCCTAAAATTAAAACAGTGCTTTTTTGCATGCTCTCTAAAGCATACCATGTACTGTTTACATTAGTGGCCTTGCTATCATTAATGAAATCAACGCCTCTTACAGTAGCAACAAATTCCATTCTATGCTCTAGGCTATGGAAATTACTTACTGCTTCGCGAATCTTTTCTTTTCTGATACCTAGGGTAGTGGCTGCAATGCTTGCAGCCATTGTGTTGTAAGCATTATGCTTTCCTTTTAAGGCAAAATCATAAATGCTCATTGTGACACGTTCTTCTTGGATTTTTAACATCATTTGATCGTTCTTGATGTAGCCTCCTTTTTTTACTTCTTGTTTCATAGAAAATGGTAGTGGGTTAGTATTGATGGTTAGTAGTTCTAGATGTTTTACGATGGTTTCGTCATCTATACAATAGATGAAATAATCTTCTGCAGTTTGATTCTCTATAATTCTAAACTTGCTTTTAATATAATTTTCAAATTGATGATCATATCTGTCTAAATGATCTTCTGTAATATTTAATAATATCGCAATCTCTGGTTTGAAATATTGGATATCGTCTAATTGAAAAGAGCTTACTTCAATAATATATAAAGCTTTAGGGGCTTGAGCAATTTGTCTTGCGAATGAAAAACCAATATTACCTACCATGGCTACATCTTCATTCACTAGCTTGCAAATATGATACAATAAGGCCGTTGTGGTAGTTTTTCCATTGCTTCCTGTAATAGCTGTAATTTTACTGTTGCCTTTGTATCTATAGCCAAATTCAATTTCACTTATTACAGGTATGCCCTTTGCTCTAATAGCTTTCACCATTTCATTTTTTTCTGGAATGCCCGGGCTTTTCATTACTTCATCCGCCGCTAAAATTCTGTCTACATTATGTGAACCAGATTCAAACTCGATACTAGCCTCTTCTAATTCTTTTTGAAAATTAGCCTTGATAGCGCCACCATCAGATACAAATACTTCATAGCCTTTTTGTTTGGCTAATAAAGCAGTACCTACTCCGCTTTCACCTGCACCTAATATGACTAATTTTTTCGACAAGGGTTTATCTGGTTTTTAAGGTTAATATAGAAGCCACCACTAATAGAATAGTAATAATCCAAAAACGGACTGCTATCTTACTTTCGTGAAATCCTTTCTTTTGATAATGATGATGTAGCGGGCTCATTAAAAACACCCTTCTTCCCTCACCATATTTTTTCTTCGTGTATTTGAAATAACTTACTTGAATAATAACAGATAAATTTTCAATTAAAAACACACCGCAGAAAATAGGAATTAATAATTCTTTTCTTACAATAATGGCTAGTGAAGCAATAATACCGCCTAAGGCTAGGCTTCCTGTATCGCCCATGAAAACCTGCGCTGGATAAGCATTGTACCATAAAAATCCAATACAGGCTCCTACAAAGGCACCTACAAAAATGGATAACTCGCCTAAGTTAGGAATGTACATCACATTTAAATAATCGGCAAATACATAGTTACCACTTACATATACAAATACGCCCAATGCTGCGCCAATAATGGCAGATACACCAGCAGCAAGTCCGTCTAAACCATCGGTTAAATTAGCTCCATTAGATACGGCAGTGATAATAAAGGTGACAATAAGGATATATACAATCCAAGTATACTTTTCAGCGCCTGGTCCTATCCAACTAATTATTTTACTATAATTAAATTCATGATTTTTAACAAATGGAATAGTAGTAATAGGCGTTTTCACTTTTACAAAGCGTCTTTCCACTCCATTAATTTTTCTTACAACAATATCTGCATCTTTTGCTACTTTCTCTCCTTTCTGTAAGCTTTCAGAAATAGTAGTAGAAACAATTTCTCTTTCCACTGTTACAGCATTACTAAAATAAAGTGTAACGCCAATAATAATACCAAGTCCTACTTGACCAATTATTTTTGAAATACCTGCAAGCCCGTCACTATTTTGCTTTTTATAATTGCCACCTTCTGCTTGCGCTTGCTTTCTTGCCCTAATTTTAAAGTAATCGTCTAAAAAACCAATCAGGCCTAACCACACTGTACATAAAATCATTAAGCGGATATAGACTTTATCTAAATTGGCAAATAATAAAGTAGGAATTAAAATACTCAATAAGATAATAATACCTCCCATAGTAGGCGTTCCCTTTTTTTGTTGCTCACCCGCTAAGCCCAGTTCTCTTACTGTTTCCCCAATTTGTTTTCTCTGTAAAAAAAGAATAATTTTTTTACCATACACCGTCGCAATAAATAAAGACATTAAAATAGCCATGGCAATTCTGAAAGTCAAGAACTGAAATGCCCCCAAACCCGGGATATTAAATGTTTTATCAAGCCAAGAAAATAATTGATATAGCATATTGATTATTTTTCTAATTCTTTAAATAGGTTTGCTAATATTTGTTTGTCATCAAAATTGTGCTTGACGCCTTTTATATCTTGGTACTTCTCATGCCCCTTACCTGCTATTAAAATAATATCACCCGATTTTGCAAAACTTATAGCCGCCTTGATGGCTTCTTTTCTATCCACAATGTTGATATACTTTCTTTTAGCCGCACTAGTCAAACCGAATTCCATATCCTTAATAATTTCATTCGGATCTTCTGATCTAGGATTATCGCTGGTAAAAAATACTTTATTGCTTAAATCACAAGCCACCTGCGCCATAATAGGTCTTTTTGTTTTGTCTCTATCTCCTCCACAACCCACTACTGTGATCACTGTTTCATTTCCCTTTCTTAATTTAGCAATAGTGGTTAATACATTCTCTAATGCGTCTGGTGTATGCGCGTAATCAATGATGCCAATAATTTTTTCTGTACTTACGATATAATCAAATCTTCCTTCTGCACCTGTTAAAGCACTCAATACAGTTAATACCTCTGTATTTTTTTCACCTAGTTGAATGGCTACTCCGTATACAGCTAATAAATTATAGGCGTTGAATGTGCCAATTAAACGGCAATGCACTTCAATATCATTTACAAGCATCACAAGTCCACTTAATTGATTTTCTAAAATTTTGCCTTTATAAGTAGCTGGTGCATGAATAGCGTAGGTTAATTTATGAGCCTTGGTATCTGCAAGCATTGCAATACCATTTTTATCATCCAAATTGCTTAAAGCAAAAGCAGTTGCAGGTAATTTATCAAAGAAAGTTTTTTTAACTTCTACATAAGCCTCGAAAGTTTTATGATAATCTAAATGGTCATGGGTAATATTGGTAAAAGCCCCTCCTACAAATTGTAGTCCTGTAATACGGTGTTGAACAATGGCATGGCTACTTACTTCCATAAAAACATGCGTACAGCCCGCTCCTACCATTTTATGTAATAATGCATTTAATTGAATAGCATCGGGTGTAGTATGAGTAGCGGCTATAATTTCAGTACCAATATGATTTTGCACTGTGCTTATTAAACCACAGGTATACCCTAATTCAGCAAATAATTTGTATAATAAGGTAGCTACTGTTGTTTTGCCATTGGTGCCTGTCACACCCACTAATTTTATATGTGTAGAAGGCTCGTCATAAAATTGATGCGCCATAATAGCTACTGCTTCTTGTGCATTCTCTACCATTATATAAGTAAGGCCGTCCACTAAACTTGTTGGTTTGTTTTCACAAACAATTACCGTAGCCCCTTTTTCTATAGCATTAGGTATAAACGAATGGCCGTCTGTTTGTAAACCTTTGATAGCTACAAAGACAGCACCATTAACTATTTTCCTTGAATCTATTTGTATAGCAGTAACTTCTTGCTGGGTAGTACCTACTACCTCTCTTAAAGCCACACCAAATAATATAGATTGTAATGATTTCATTAATTTAATTCAATTTGAATTTGTTGTCCTTTAATAATAACATCTCCTTGAGCAATACTTTGCTTAATCACTTTCCCTTTGCCCACGCATTTAACTAATAACCCCTTTTTCTCACAAAGCCATAAAGCGTCTTGCAATTTCATGCCCGTCATATTGGGCATGGTGGTATCTGAAATTATTTGTGTAGCTGCTTTTAAAAAATTTCCTTTCCCTTGTAATTGTATCCAATTATTGGAAGCCAATGAAGAGTCTTGATAAGCAATAGATAATTGCTTCGCTATAGTTTGCAATGATATTTTCGAAATACTATAATTAAATAAGGAACTATCTTTTACTGAAAATACAGGTGCGATATCTAATTTGTTTTGAATATAGGTTGAATACAATCTGTCAGCAATTTCTTTAAATACAGGACCTGCTACAGAAGCTCCATAAAAACTAGCAGCATGTGGCTTATTTTTTATAATAACAACAACAGTATACTGCGGATTGTCTGCAGGGAAATAACCCGCAAAAGAAGATTGATATATTCCTTCACCATAACCCTTATTGCCATTCGCCACTAGGGCTGTGCCCGTTTTGCCTGCTACTTTATATAAGCTGTTTTTAAACAATAATTTTCCAGTACCATTAATACATACACCTTCTAAAGCAATGCGTAAATCTCTAATAGTAGTTGGCTTGCATAATTGTGCATTGTACACTTTAGGAGAAATTGATTTAAGTATCTTACCTTCTTCTTGTATTGAATTAACAAGATAAGGGCGCATCATTACTCCATTATTTGCAATAGTATTATATAAGTTTAAAGTTTGTAGTGGGGTAATTTCAATATTATACCCAAAGGCCATCCAAGGCAGCGTGGTAGGACCCCATAATCTACTGCCTGGTTTTACAAGTCTGGGTTGTCTTTCACCTACTAAATCAAGACCTGAAGTTGAATCTAATCTCAACTTTGTTAAATGCTTGAAATACTCATTGACATTATTACTATAATGCGCCATCGCAATTTTTGCCATACCTACATTTGAACTTTCTTCAAAAGCTTCTAGCACTGAAGCGTCAAATTTTCCATGTTTTTCAGAATCATATACAGTTTGACCAGATACTTTCCATACACCACCTTCTAAATTAACTCTTGAATTTAAATTTACTTTTCCATCCTCTAAGGCCGATAACAAAGTAACCAATTTAAAAGTAGATCCAGGTTCTGTAGGTGTAATAGCATAATTTAAATCTTCGGTATATTTACCTTCACCCACTTTTCCTAAATTGGCAATGGCTTTAATTTTCCCTGTCTTCACTTCCATTACAATGGCCACCCCTGTTTGTGCTTCATTTTTTACCATCATATTCATTAAAGCTTTTTCAGTCACTTCTTGTATGAATACATCAATGGTACTTACAATATCCTTACCTGTTTCAGGCGCAATTTCAAATTCACCTTCCTGCACTGGAACCGTCACGCCGCCTGCAATAGCGCGTACCAATTGACGACCATTGCGACCATTTAAAACAGTATCATATGACTTTTCTAAACCTACTTTATTTTCATCTCTAGCAAGTCCAATTGTTCTATAGCCAATATTTTCATAAGGGTTTAATCGAATATTTTTTTCCTCCGCAATCATTCCACTTTTATACCTGCCTAATTTAAATAAGGGAAATTTCACCAATTGCAAATATTCTCTGTAAGTTATTTTCTTTCTCAATTCATAATTTCCTACACTAGCATCAAAAGCCTTCGTTAACTCCTCTTTATATTTTTCTGCCGACTTATCTTTAAATAAAGCTGCTAAACTTAGGCTTAATGAATCGATATGGGTTCTAAAAAGTATTCCAGTTTTTTCGTGTAAAGGACTTACTCTGAAATCGATATAAATATCAAACTGGGGAATATTGGTACTTAACATTTGACCGTCTTCGCTATATATAGTACCTCTTGCTGCAGGAATTTCAATAATTCTTTGATGTAGGCTATCACTTAAACTTCTCCAGTATTTTCCTTGCACTTGTTGAATATAAAAGGCCTTACCTAAAATAAGAATACATACAAGTACAATAAGTATGAAACTTAAGTAAACCCTCCATAATATGTCGCGTTTTACGTCCATACTTAATTTTTGGTAGGGGTTTTAATTTTATTTTCTATAGCGAGTCTAATAGGCATTTCTTTAGAAACGACTAAGCCATAAGGCTCCATAGCATTTTGCACTTCAATGGCACGACTGCGACGCATTAATTCAGACTTTATAGTCTTGTATTCAAACTGAAGTACTTTCAGTTCTCTTTGTGTAGTATTAATTCGACGGATTGTTTTGTCGGTAAGATGCCCATTCGCTATGTAGAGAATAGCGATGAATGCTAGGAACAAAAAGAAACCAATGTTCATAACAATCCACTGATAATTAAGAATACTTTTAAGCGTATTCTTAGGGGCTGGGTTAATGGGTACGGACATAGTATTATAATCTTTCGGCAGCACGCATTTTTGCGCTTCTGCTTCGATTGTTTTCTTTCATCTCTTTTTCAGAAGCCACTACAGGTTTTTTTGTAATGATTTTCCAAAAAACTTCCTTTTCTACGGATAAAAAAGGATGGGCATCTTCGGCTTCTTCTTGCGATACTCGAAAAGCGTTTTTTACAAAACGATCTTCGATGGAATGGAAAGTGATAATGACCGCGCGACCTCCTGGCTTCACTACTAAAGGGAGTTGCTTTAAAAATTCCTTTAGTGCTTCCATTTCCTCATTCACTTCTATTCTTATGGCTTGAAAAACTTGTGCCCAATATTTATTAGGATTTCCTTTGACTACAGGTGCGATAAATGTTTTAAAATCTTGAACCGTATTTATTTTAACATGTTTACGCTGCGTGGCAATATGCTTGGCTAAAGTTTTAGAGTTCGTTACCTCGCCATATTGTTCAAACATTTTATGTAGTGCTGCTTCAGCATAAGACTCAATAATTTGAGCGGCTGTTTGGCTTTGACGTTGATCCATGCGCATATCGAAAGGGCCATCGTGTCTGGTTGAAAACCCTCTTGTACCTTCATCAAACTGATGACTACTTACACCTAAGTCGGCAAGTATACCATCTACTTGATCTATTTTATTTAAACGCAGAAAACGTTGGAGATACTTGAAATTTTCTGGAATAAAAACAAGACGATTATCTTTTGGTAAATTTTGTTGCGCATCGGCATCTTGATCAAAAGCAATAAGTCGTCCTTCAGGGCCAAGCATAGATAAGATACCCTTACTATGACCCCCACCACCAAATGTGGCATCTACATAAACACCATTTGGTTTTATGTTTAGATGAGACAAGCATTCTTGAAATAATACTGGAATGTGATAAGAAGAAGCAAAAGCTTTAGATGCGCTGGAATCAATGGTTTGATTTTGCATCTGTTTTACTTAATCTTGATTTTTAATTCCTGACATTACTTCTTGCGCCAAATTACTAAATGCATCTGCAGAGAAATCTTCAAAGAGCTGTTTGTACTTACTTGCATCCCAAATTTCAAAACGATCTAAGGCGGCGGCTAAAACAATCTCCTTACCTGGTAAAGCAAATTCACGCAAAGTGGGTGGCAATAAAATTCTTCCTGCTGCATCCAATTCTACTTCGGTGGCTCCTCCAAGAAATTGACGTCTAAACTGACGCACTTTTGGATCGAAATCGTTCAACTGGCTAATTCGATCTAATATAACTTGCCAGCTTTTCAACGGATAAAGTGTCAAGCACTTCTCAAAGCCTCTACTTACAATAAAGCGATTGTCCCCTTCCGTTAGCTGTTTTTTAAGACTGCCAGGTAAATGGAAACGCCCTTTTGCGTCGATAGTTGATTGATATTCTCCGTGAAAGCCTGTCATTGTTAATAATTAGAGTGATTTTTACCACTTGTTCACACAAATTAACACAATTTCCCACTTTCAAAGGCTAAAACAGGGGTTCTAGTTTTCCACAAGTAATAAACCAAGCTGAAAACCAATGCAGTAATGAGGTTCAGTGAGTTTTTGACGTATATCTAAAATGAAGGGTGTGCAAACCTGTGGAAAACCCTATTTTTTATGTGAAAAAGGGGTGAATTCAAGTGAAAATCATGGCAATATGTACCTTTGAGCCATGAAGCCTTCTATTAAGCTCCCCATTGAGGATTTTGACTATCATTTACCAGACCAATGTATTGCCTATACACCTGCAAGCAATAGATCGGATAGCAAGCTATTAGTATGGAACAAAGAGATCATTGCAGAAAGTACTTACAATCATATTGCCAGTTTCATTCCTGAAAAGGCTGCGCTGTATTTTAATAATAGCAAAGTAATTGCTGCAAGAATTCATTTTCAAAAAGCAAATAATTCTACGATTGAAATTTTCTGTTTAGAGCCCAGTGCTGCCTTTCAACCTATTTCCATGGCCATGCAGGCTAGTCAAAAAGTAGAATGGATATGTTTAGTAGGTGGTGCAAAAAAATGGAAAGAAGATTATTTAGAAAAAGAATTTGAAATAATTCAGCTATCAATCAACGGAGAAAATATAGGAGAAAATAAAGTTGAAAATAAAGTTGAAAATAAAGTTGAAAATAAACCAACCAAGAATACGAATAACAGTATCACTATTAAAGTGCGCGCTAAAAAAATAAAATCAATTGACGGCAAATTTTTAATTGAATTTTCTTGGGATAATGACAGTATAAGCTTCTCTGAAATTATTGAGCATATTGGAAGTATTCCCCTACCTCCTTATATTCAACGCGCTACCACCGAAGAAGATAAAGACAGATATCAAACTACTTATGCAAAACAAGAAGGTTCGGTAGCAGCGCCTACAGCAGGCCTACACTTTACTACTGCTATATTTGAATCGCTTGCTCAAAAAAAATGCAGTACTGATTTTATTAGTTTACATGTGGGTGCTGGTACATTTATGCCTGTTAAAACGGCAGCTATTACAGACCATGAAATGCATGCAGAAGTTTTTGAAATTACGACTGCTACTCTAACTCATTTAATAGAAATTGCAAAACAAAAAGAATTAAACCCAACTGATTATACCCCAGTTATTGCGGTTGGTACCACTACCTTGCGAACCATAGAAACCTTGTATTGGTTAGGCGTTAAATTAATAAATAACGAAAGTCTCCAAAAAAATAAGGACCTACACTTAATGCAGTGGGACGCCTATGACGCTAACCCTAGGTCTGAAAATGAATCTAATAGTGGCAGTTCCAATAATACCAACGATGATACTACCATTGATAACAATAACAGTATAACTGTGAAAGAGGCATTAAGTACATTATTAACTTGGATGCAATCGCATCAAATGAACCAGCTTATTACGAGTACACAATTAATGATTGTGCCAGGGTATACATTTAAAATAGCAAATGGCTTGGTAACTAATTTTCACCAACCTAAGTCCACTTTACTTTTAATTATTGCAGCTATTACCGGAGATAATTGGAAAAGCATATACCAACATGCTATTGAAAACCAATACCGCTTTTTAAGCTATGGAGATGGTTGCTTTTTTAAGATTAACGAGTAAGATTAATCTATTAAATAGGAAGTATAATTTCGATAGAAGTGCCTACACCTATTTCGCTATGCACTGTGATTAGACCTTTATGCGAATCAATAACCCATTTTACATAACTCATTCCTAAGCCATACCCTTTTACATCATGCACATTACCTGAATGCGCTCTGTAAAATTTTTCAAAAATATGTTTTCTCGCATTGGCATCCATCCCAATCCCTTTGTCAATGATACGAATACAGGTTTTATTATGTAAAGTCTTAGTTTGTATGGTAATATCTATCTCGCTTTTTGAATACTTTATTGCATTGTCTATTAAATTAGAGAGTACATGTAGTAGATGTTCTTCATCTACCTTAATAGTTGAAGGGCTAGCCTCTAAAATAGTTTGCACATTGGAAGGCTTGCCTTCTAATTGTAATTTAAAACTATCCACCACCCCTAGTATTAAATCATGTAATTCCACAGCTTGCTTATTCAGTTCGTTTTCCTTTTTATCTAATTGCGCCGCTTGCAGAATAGTTTCTACATGCTTATTCATTCTTATATTTTCTTCCTTAATAATAGTACTGAAATAATCCACCGACTTAGGATCGGTATTGACCTTGGTGCTTTTTAAAGCGTCTACTGCTAGCGATATAGTTGCTAGTGGCGTTTTGAGCTCATGGGTCATATTATTTATAAAGTCTCTTTTTATCTCTACTAATTTTCTTTGGGTCATGAGTGACCTTATGGTAATAAAGAAGGCTGCTAGTACCACTATGATAAATAAGACCACCCCAACAATTACCCATAATAAAGAGCGTAATAAATAATAGCGAATATTGGGAGCTACAATAATAATGGTTTCAAAGGGACCAGTAGGTTCCATGATATCAGAAGGTATGACAGAAATTCTTGTTTGTAAAGTATTAATTTCATCTGAAAAAACATCTTCGAATTTCTTACTCTTCATTTCGATATTGGCTTTTTTATCGGCAATAGCAAATTCAAAAGGCAGGTCGCTTAAACCATACTTATCTAAAGCTAATTTTATCTTCTTCCGCATTTCCTCATTGCTGTATATATCGGAAATAGTAGTTTCTTCAAAATTATGTAAATGAAAGTCATCATTTAATCCTAGCCCCTTTTTAGGCAAACGAAAAGATAAACCACTGTTCATTTTTTTACCTATATCATTGGATACTAGTACACCTGCTTGATTAAGTTTATCTGATAATTGATTTTTTTGCAAAAACATTAAGCCCTGCAACCAAGATATTTGTATAAATAATATACCCAAAATAGACAGTGCTATTAAAACAAAAATGATTGGGAATGTTTTTTTCATAAGTTCAAGTTCAGTAGCGCCTGCTTAGGCTATGTGAATATAAAAAAAAATCCCGGCTACCATGGGCAACCGGGATTTTTTTATAAAACACCTTCTACTAAAACAGTAGCTTGATTATTAATCACCTCTACAAACCCACCTTGAATAGCATAGGTTTCTGAAGCTTGTCCTTTTTTCAAGACCTTTACCTTTCCAACACCTAAAGCACTTACCATGGGCGCATGTTTATCTAATACTTCAAATAAGCCGTCAATACCTGGCAATTGAACGCCTTGGACTTCTCCGCTATAAAGCTTTTTTTCGGGTGTCAAAATTTCTAATAACATGCTTACAGTTTAAAGTAATCGTTTAAAGTAATCGTTTAAAGTAATCGTTTAAAGTAATTAGGCTTGTGCCATCATTTTCTTTCCTTTCTCCACCGCATCTTCTAAAGTACCTACTAAGTTAAAGGCTGCTTCCGGATACGCATCTACTTCACCATCCATGATGGCATTGAATCCGCGAATGGTATCTTCAATAGAAACATATACTCCTTTTAAACCTGTGAACTGCTCAGCCACGTGGAAAGGTTGAGACAAGAAACGCTGTACACGACGCGCACGAGATACAATTAATTTATCTTCATCACTTAATTCATCCATACCAAGAATGGCAATAATATCTTGTAGCTCTTTATAACGTTGTAAAATCATTTTTACTTTTTGCGCCGTTTCATAATGCGCAGCACCTACAATAGCAGGCGTCAAAATTCTTGAAGTAGAATCCAAAGGATCTACCGCAGGATAAATACCTAAGTCAGCAATTTTACGAGAAAGTACAGTGGTCGCATCTAAGTGCGCAAATGTAGTTGCTGGCGCTGGATCGGTTAAGTCATCCGCAGGAACATATACCGCTTGTACTGAAGTGATAGAACCACTCTTAGTAGAAGTAATACGCTCTTGCATAAGTCCCATCTCTGTTGCTAAAGTTGGTTGGTAACCCACCGCTGATGGCATACGACCTAGTAAAGCCGATACCTCAGAACCTGCTTGTGTAAAACGGAAGATATTATCTACAAAAAATAAAATGTCTTTTCCTTTTCCAGTTCCATCTCCATCACGGAAATATTCTGCAATAGTCAAACCACTCAAAGCTACACGCGCACGTGCTCCTGGAGGTTCATTCATTTGTCCAAATACGAAAGTCGCTTTTGATTCTTTCAATTCTTTCATATTCACTTTACTTAAATCCCATCCACCTTCTTCCATGCTATGTTTGAAATCGTCACCATATTTCATGATACCTGCTTCAATCATTTCACGCAATAAATCATTACCCTCACGTGTTCTTTCTCCCACACCCGCAAACACTGATAATCCACCATGTCCTTTTGCGATATTATTAATTAACTCTTGGATTAATACTGTTTTACCTACACCCGCACCACCAAACAATCCAATCTTACCACCCTTTGCATAAGGCTCAATAAGATCAATTACTTTAATACCTGTAAACAACACTTCTGTTGCAGTACTTAAGTCTTCAAACTTTGGAGGAATTGCGTGAATAGGACGACCATTTGATTTATCTAATTGAGGTAAGCCATCGATAGCATCACCTGTTACATTAAATAAGCGACCATATATATCATCGCCAATTGGCATTGAAATGGGTTTACCACTATCTATTACTTCCATCCCTCTTACCAAACCTTCTGTACCGTCCATCGCAATAGCACGTACACTATCTTCTCCTAAGTGTTGTTGCACTTCAAGAATTAGTTTTTCACCACCTGGTCTTACAATTGTAAGCGCATTATAAATTTCAGGAAGTGATTGCTGATTGGGGAATTGAACGTCTACAACAGCACCAATAATTTGTTTGATTTTACCATTTGTTGTCATAATATACTATTTCGGCTGCAAAGGTAAGGTATTGGTAGTTTATTGCAAAAATTGTACGTAGATAATCGCAGCTAAAATTCCCCCCACAATGGGCCCGAATACCGGCACCGCCGCATAGCCCCAATCACTGCTGCCTTTTCCCTTAATAGGCAGAATAAAATGCATGATTCTAGGCCCTAAATCCCTGGCCGGATTCACTGCCCAACCTGTAGGACCACCCAGTCCAAAGCCAATGCCGCCCACTAGTAAAGCTACGGGTAAGGCAGATAAGGCGCCCAAATCGGAGCTGGCTGGCTTCAATAAAAATATACCTAATAAAAATACCATGGTGGCCAGTGTTTCTACTATAAAATTTTGAGGAATATTACGAATGGCTGGGCCTGTAGAAAAAACGGCTAATTGCGCCCCCGCATCCTGGGTCTCATTAAAATGGTCTTTATAGATCATCCAAACAATTAATGCACCTAACATTGCCCCTAGCATTTGAGCTAAAATATAAGAAGGGACCAAGGCCCATTCAAACTTACC
>JABMML010000014.1 GCA_013205585.1 Chitinophagaceae bacterium
ACAACCGCCCTGCAATACTTAAGAAGAGCCGATTTACATTTACCAGGGGGCAAAGGTTGGCATACCATTCAATATAAAAATACCCGATTAGGTTGGGCAAAATTACTTCCCAATAGATCCAATAATTACTACCCAAATGAATGGAGAATATTTAATTACTAGTAATTATATATTAAATAAATATATAATTAACATATTTAATACATACTTTGTAATTCATTTTTGTACCTTCGCCAGATGCTTAAGAGATTGATTTTATTGGTTTTTGTAGTCATTGGCCTATCAGGCCAATTGTCTTCTTATGCCGCCAAGGGTAAGCAGACCAAAAAGCAATCCGTAAAAACAACTGCTCAGCAAAAGAAAAAGGCCACTGTTCAATCAAAAAAGAAGGGTAAAAAAATCATTTCAAAGAAAGGTAAAAAGTATCGTGTTAAACGCAGTGCTTTTGTACCGCTAAAAAATCCGGCACCACTTAAGTTAATTGCAGACAATAAAGAAAAAATGAGGTTGTCAGATAGTTTGCTTAAATCTACTATACTTGTAAATAATACAGAATTAGAAGAAGGCTATTTTGCTGGTTTATTTTCCAACCAAAAAAAATCGGCAAGTTTTCAAACTCTAGAAGGTACGGCTGCTGTTTTTAAAAGTGTAAGTGGATGGGAGGATAAAAAGTTTTATATTTTAACCAATCAGTTACCTATTGGAACCATTGTTAGAATTACCACATCCGATTTAAAAAGTATTTGTGCTAAAGTTATTAATGCCTTACCTGAAGTTGGCAATTCAATTCAATATCGTTTAAGTGATGCTGCTGCAGCTATCTTAGGCATTACAAATAAGACTTTTCAGATCTCAGTTACTTATTAATTTTTTTTAAACTATTTTTTATGAAATATAAATTTTGTACTTGCCTATTGTTTATGGTAAGTTTTTTGATGAGTTGTGCGCAAACAAGCACAAGTTCATCTCGTCTTTTAAATGCTGCTGCTTACAAAGAAGCTATTAATGCTAAAAATATTCAAGTTTTAGATGTAAGAACCGCTGCAGAATTTAACGCAGGACATATACAAAATGCTTTACAGGCTAATTGGTTAGATCAAAAAGAATTTGCAGATAGAACCCAACACTTAGATAAAAATTTACCAGTATATGTGTATTGTCAGGTAGGTGCAAGAAGTGCTTCTGCACAAGGTGCATTAGAAGCGAAAGGTTATAAAGTGGTTAACTTAGAAGGAGGTATGAGCAGCTGGAAAATGAATGGATTTCCTGTAGAAGGCACAGTGAACAAAGCCCAAATGAGCGTTGAGCATTTGAATACAACCATCAGTTCTAATGAAATGTTACTACTTGAAGTTGGAGGCGATTGGTGTCCACCTTGTAGAAAAATGCTCCCAGTACTAGAGGCATTAAAACAAAAGCCTGCTGCCCCTTTTTATTTTTTAAAAGTAGATGGAGCTAATGATATAGATGTAATGAAATCTCTGAATGCGGAAGGTTTACCTACTTTTATTTTATTTAAAAATGGTAAAGAAACATGGAGACACGAAGGACTGGTAACGGTGGAAGAATTTAATGCTGCTTTAACTAAATAAATTATACTAGCAATATTCCTAGTTTTATATCATTACTAATCTTATACTAATATAGATTAATAACAATTTTTAAATTGATTTTCTATAGCCTCTTAAAAAATCGGTAATAGGCATTCTCTTTTTTCCTTCCCACTGAATATCATCAATGCCAATATAGCCATTGCTGCAAGCTATTTTTGCAAATGTTTTTCCATCGGTAATAAAGGTCCCTGCTTTTTCCGCAGCAGGTGTATCAATTATATGTGTAGTAAAAAGCTTCACAATTTTTCCCTCTATTTTGGAAATGGCTCCTGGAAAAGGGGCAAGTCCTCTGATTAAATTATGAATAGTAACAGCAGGGTTCTCCCAATTAATTGCACAGTCAGTTGTAAATATTTTAGGCGCATGTTTTAGTTCAACAGTTATTTCCAATTGCACTTTCGCTTGAATGGAATTATTATTAAGCCCTTCAATCGTTTTTACTAATAATACAGCACCCACTTCTTTCATCGTGTCGTGCAATTCACCGGCAGTCATGTTTTCGCTAATATCAATAGGGGCTTGTAATAATATATTACCTGTATCAATGGCATGTTGCAATTGAAAAGTGGTTACCCCGGTTTGTTTTTCTCCATTAATAATGGCCCAATTAATGGGAGCGGCTCCTCTATATTGAGGAAGTAAAGAGCCATGTACATTTAAAGTACCCATGGGCGGAAAGGACCATATAATTTCGGGCAGCATTCTAAAAGCAACCACCACTTGAAGGTCGGGTTGAAGTGTTTTGAGGGCTTCAAAAAATTCGGGAGATTTTAGTTTTTCTGGTTGTAAAACGGGAATATTATTTTCAATGGCAAATTGTTTGACAGCACTTTCTTGTAGCTGCATTCCTCTACCGCCTGGTTTATCCGGAGCCGTAACAACCGCTACCACATTCATTTTAGCTGCTAATAAGGCGCTTAAAGAAGCCACTGCAAAAGCAGGGGTACCCATAAAAATAATCCTCGGTTTTTTGTCCATTACGCAAAGTTAGTTTATCTGCCATAATTATGTACTTTTGCCCTTTGCACCCTAGGTGCCTTACTAAAAATAAACAATATGCAACAAGTAAAAAATGGGGATACCATTCAAGTGCATTATCACGGTACTTTAACTAGTGGTGAGACATTTGACTCTTCAGAAGGAAGAGCTCCTTTGGAATTCGAAGTGGGTAAAGGAATGGTTATTCCTGGTTTCGATAGCGGCGTTTTAGGCATGACAGTGGGCGAGAAAAAAACAATCAATATTCCATTTATGGAAGCCTATGGTCCTAAACAACCCGAGATGATTGTTGAATTTCCTAAAACACAGTTCCCTGCAGATTTAAATCCAACAGTAGGAATGGCTTTAACGATGAATAATGGTCAAGGACAACAGTTTCAAGTAATCGTGGTAGAAGTGAAAGAAGAAGTGGTGGTTTTAGATGCCAATCATTCTTTAGCTGGCCAAGACTTAACCTTCGCTTTAGAATTGGTGAAAATCGATTCTCCATCAACTATTATTATGCCTTAAAATAAGGCTTACTTATTTCTATAAATTGTCCCGCGTCTTTAGAAGGTGTCGGGACATTTTTATTATCTTTAGTTAGGGTATTGCACCTCCTAATATTGGTCAAATGGGTGGAAATAATTTAACAAATTGATAGTTATTCACATCCACTTATATTCAAACAAAACGATTTAACTTTAATTTATAAATTAAATGCTATGCTTTTTTTGTTACAAGTTGCTGAAGATAAAATTTCATTATTGAGTTTATTGCAAAAAGGTGGATGGATTATGTATCCATTGTATTTTCTTTTAGTGATTGCCATATTTGTTTTTATTGAGCGTGTTTTAGCGATTAAAAAAGCAGGCACCATGGATCCTAAATTTATGTTTATTATTAAGGACCATATTTTATCTGGAAATATTGATGCTGCAAAAATTATGGCTAAGAATGCAGGCAATCCGGTAGCAAAGATGATTGAAAAAGGCATTATGAGAATAGGCAAACCTATTGAGTCGGTGGAAAAAAGTATGGAAAATGTAGGGAAGTTAGAAATGTATTCTATGGAGCGTAATTTAAATATTTTGTCTTTGGTAGCAGGTATTGCTCCTATGTTTGGTTTCTTAGGTACCATTATTGGTATGGTACAATTATTTTATGGTATTGCTTCTACAGGAGAATATACTTTAAATACTATTGCTGGCGGTATTTATACTAAAATGATTACTTCAGCAACAGGTTTAATCATTGGACTTATTGCCTATGTGGGGCATAATTATTTATCTACTCAAATAGATAAGACGGCGAATAAAATGGAAACAGCTAGCGCCGATTTTTTAGATATTTTACAAGAAACTACTCATTCTTAATCTATGAATTTAAGAAAGCGATTAAGAAATTCTCCAGAAGTGCATACAGGCGCCTTGAATGATATATTATTTATATTATTATTATTCTTTTTGATAGTATCTACACTTGCCAATCCCAATGTCATTAAGGTTTCTAATCCAAAGGCCTCTAGTGATACCAGGGCTAAACAAACAGTAGTGGTAACTATTGACAAAGAACAAAAATTGTTCATTGGTTCTAAGGCTGTTACTATTGAGGCCCTGCCTAATGAGTTAAAATTATTTTTAGCAAAAGAAACGGAGAAGCCTTCAGTGGTCATAAACGGCGATAGTGTTGCTAATTTAGGGGTAACTATTCAAGTAATGCAAATTATTAAGTCCTTAGGCGCTACGCCCGTTGTAGCGGTGAATCCAGTATATTAATTTATTTGGTAAGTTTCTACTTATTTTAAGCTAGCGCGTATCATTCTGTTTTTTTCAAAACTATCCTGTCTTAATTCAGCGTGGTAATTCAATTCATCTAATAAAGCAAGTATTGCTTTTCCCTGATTATAATGTATTTCAAAAAATAGCTGCCCATTTTTAGATAAATTTTGCTTTCCAATTTTAGCAATGGCTTTATAATATATCAGTGGGTCTTCATTCGAGACAAATAAAGCAATGGAAGGTTCGAAATTTAGCACTTGCTCTTGCATATCTTTTTTTTCTCTTAATGGAATATAAGGAGGGTTACTTACAATAATATCATAACTAGTATCAAGGGCTGCTGTATTTAAAATATCTTCTTTCATCCATTCTATAGTGGCATTTAAATTTTTAGCATTCATTTGAGCCACCCCTAAAGCGTCCTTACTTATATCTAATCCTGTGAGTGTGCAATTGGGTAGGGCCAATTTTAAGGAAATGGGAATACAACCTGAGCCTGTACCCATATCTATAATAGATAATGGTTTATTCATAATGCTTGCATAAGAAATAATCCACTCTACTAGTTCTTCGGTTTCAGGTCTTGGTATTAAGACATGTTCATTTACCATTAATTCATTACCCATGAACCAAGCCTTTCCTAATATATATTGAATGGGTTTGCCAGCTAATAATTGCTGGGCGTAATTTTCTAATAATGCTTGCTGTTCTTTGTTCAATTCTGTGTTTATATTTACAATTTGTTGCACTGTATTCCATCCAGTTACAGCTTCAATAAGCATGCCTATTAAA
>JABMML010000141.1 GCA_013205585.1 Chitinophagaceae bacterium
AGGTAAAATTAAAATATCGGTATATCCTTTTTTGATATAGTTGCTTGTATCTACATTATCGGGAAAGCTAAAGCTAATTTGATTGGTGTTTTTCAAAGAAGTTTTGATAAAGCCATTCGGATCTATCACGGCAATTTTTCTATATTCTACCCCGGAAACAGAGAAGTAGATAGAAGCAGCTATCAAACCCACTATTAATAAGGGGGTTAAAAAAGTTAGGATTAAAAAACGTTTATTTTTTACCCTACTTGAATATTCTCTTTGTATAATTAACCAAGTCTTATTCATCTTAATTTTTTTTAAATATTTTGAAAGGCACGGGCACCTGCATGCGTTCCTTCTACTAGTTTAATAAATATTTCATTTAAAGAAGGCAGTACTTCATTAAATCCAATTAATTCAATTTTTTGCTCAATGATATGCTGAAGTACATTGTTTACTGTATAGCCTTCATTAATTTTTATTAAATATTTAGAGGCCGTTTCATTTATAATAGTGAAAATGCTATTGCTGCTTAATTGAGCGCCTACTTTAATTTCAATGGAGAAATTATTTTCTTTAAACTGTTGCTTAATACCTGCCACAGAGCCATCTAAAATTTTCTTACCCAGGTTCACTAGTACAATATGGTCGCAAATTTCTTCCACTTGTTCCATACGGTGGGTACTAAATATAATAGTGGAACCTTTTTTAGCGAGTGCGTAAATTTCATCCTTAATTAAATTGGCGTTTAAAGGGTCAAGGCCGCTAAAAGGCTCGTCTAATATAATTAATTTGGGTTCGTGTAAAACGGTAATTACAAATTGTAATTTCTGACTCATTCCTTTACTTAAATCCTCTACTTTTTTATTCCACCAACTTTCCATCTCAAATTTCTTGAACCAGTACTTTATTTTTTCAGTGGCCTCTGCTTTCGACATACCTTTTAATTGTGCAAGGTATATAGCTTGTTCTCCAATTTTCATTTTCTTATACATACCACGCTCTTCTGGCATGTAACCAATTTTTTCAACATCGAGCATGGGATTAAATGCAGCACCCTCTAATAATATATTACCACTGTCCGGATAAAATATACCGGTAATCATACGAAGCAAAGTGGTCTTACCTGCTCCATTAGGGCCTAGCAATCCAAAAATACTTCCTCTTTCAATATCAAAGCTAATATCGTCTACCGCTTTTTGAGTAGCATAATATTTTTTTAAATTTTGTAAACTTAATAGGGCATCCATAGTAAGAAATTTATGTTTCAAATATAAACTCATTTTCACATATCTATTTTTAAAATAAGGAAGAGTGGAAATTTAAGCTAGGTTTTGTGAATATAATTAGTAGGATTGGGAAAAGAGTTGTCTATCTTCGCAGAAACTTAGTATATATGTTCAATAAGAAAACGCTTTATATTTCTCTTGCATTTATTTTGTTGGTAGGCCTTTCTAGTTGGGGTTTTTTAGTGCACCGCACTATTCATCAAATTGCTATTTATAGTTTGCCAGAACCTTTGCAATCTTTTATGCATAAGGAAATGAATAATTTAGTTGCTAATTCTACCAGACCAGACATAAGAAGAAACACCGACAAAACAGAAGCCACTAAACATTTTATTGACTTAGAAGCCTATGGCCCGAATGCTGCGAACAATATGCCCATTAATTGGTCGAATGCGGTAAAAAAATACAATCAAGATACCTTACTTAAATATGGTTATGTACCTTATGTAATTGTAGACCAATTAGAAAAATTAACAAATGCTTTTCGTTTAAAAAACAAAGACAGCATTTTATTTTATGCTGCCGATTTAGGACATTATATAGGAGATGCACATGTGCCTTTACATACAACACTTAATTATGACGGTCAATTGACTGGACAAAAAGGTTTACATAGTTTATGGGAATCCTTTGTGCCTGAATTAAGAATTGATCAGTATCAGTTATATAATGCACACAAGGCCACTTATATTAAGAACCCTAGCGAGGCTATATGGATAGATATTAGAGTTGCCGCTGGCTTAGTACCTGAATTATTAGCAATAGAAAAAGAAGTTTCTATTCAGTTCAAGCCTGAAACAAAATATAAAACGCAGATGCGTTATGGTCGTGAAACAAAAGTATACACTAAAGAATTTGCCGAAGCCTATGCGAATGGATTAGGACCTACGGTGAATAAGCAGTTAATTGCATCAGCTAATATGATTGCCGATTTTTGGTACACTGCATGGGTAAATGCAGGCAAGCCTATTATGACAACGCGTGAAATTTCAACAAATCTGAGTTCGGAATTAAAATCATTTAAAATGAACCGTTTAATTCAGGACGACTTATTATTAAGTAAGAAAGAAAAGCCAGAGAATTAGGTTTGCGCTAATTGAAATTATATTTCTATATTTAAAATACAATATTATAATACAATACTATTTTACTATAGTTATAAGATAGAAGCTATTTGTTGAGCAAGTTTTTGTCCATCCATTGCAGCACTTACAATACCACCTGCATAACCTGCCCCTTCCGCACAAGGATAAAGGTTTTTGATTTGCGGATGATGCAATGCTTCTGCATCCCTTGGAATACGCACGGGCGAAGAGGTTCGGCTTTCTGTAGCCACCACTACCGCATCATTGGTATAATATCCTTTCATCTTTTTTCCAAAGGCTTTAAAACCTTCTTGTAAAGTTTGGAGCACAAAATGGGGTAGTACTTCATTTAAAGGCGCCGAATGTAATCCTGGTAAATAACTAGCGTCAGGTAAATTTGTAGAAACTTTATTGGAACAAAAATCTATTAATCTTGCAGCAGGGGCTACTTGTAATCCACCACCTACTTTAAAGGCCGCTTCTTCCACTTCTTTTTGAAAGGCTAATAATAGTAGTGGATGATTTTCTGGTAAGCTGTTTTTATTTTTCTTTAAAAAATTCGCTGCTATGGGTATATCTATTTGAACCACCATTCCACTATTGGCATAGGGGTTATCTCTTTTGCTCGGGCTCCATCCATTCACCACAATTTCTCCAGGGGCAGTGGCTGCGGGTGCAATAATCCCACCAGGGCACATACAAAAACTAAAAACACCTCTCTCACTAACTTGTTCCACCAAACTATAAGAAGCAGGAGGCAGGTTAGGGTCACGCACT
Source organism: Chitinophagaceae bacterium (assembly GCA_013205585.1). Classification (GTDB taxonomy): domain Bacteria; phylum Bacteroidota; class Bacteroidia; order Chitinophagales; family Chitinophagaceae; genus Sediminibacterium. The sequence continues at coordinate 3,134 of JABMML010000141.1, forward strand.
AAACAATGATATTGAATAGCATCAATAGCCGACTGGGGATGTTCAACCCTTACGCCTAAGGCAAAGGGTTTGGCTTCAATGCTAATATTTTTTTCAAATAATAAAGTAAAAATATCTCGAGCAGAATGGCCTGTAGCTAAAATATAAGCTGCTGCTTTCATTCGATCTCCATCGGCTGTGATAATTTCTTGAATATTACCATTTTCAATTACAAAGTCTACTAATTTTTTTTCAAATAAAACTTTACCACCACTTGCTTCAATTTGTTCACGCATGGCTGTAATAATATGCGGTAGTTTATTGGTGCCAATATGTGGATGCGCTTCGTATAAAATATTTTCATCGGCGCCGAACTGATAAAAAATCTTTAAAATTTTATCAATGCTTCCTCTTTTATTACTTCTAGTATATAATTTACCATCGCTATAAGTTCCTGCGCCTCCTTCTCCAAAACAATAATTACTCTCCCGGTTCACTATGCCTTCTTTATTTAAACTTGCCAAATCACGCCTTCTTGCTCTCACATCTTTACCTCTTTCTATTATAATAGGTCTTAATCCTAATTGAATACATTCAAGAGCTGCGAATAATCCGGCAGGGCCCGCACCAATAATAATGACTTCCTTGGCATGGGAAGGGAGGCTTGGGAAGAGAAGAGGTTCAATAAAGCGTTTGGAAATTGGTTCCATTATAAAAGCAATCAGGGTTAGGTTCACCCAAATTTGTTGCCTACTTCTAGCGTCAATTGATTTTTTAAGAATTTGGTAGCCTGTAATGGAGCTTTCTGGTTCGCCTGTAATTTGACTGATGGCCTTTAAGAGGCTGGGGCCATGGGCCGATTCGGATGGGGTAAGTCGAACTTGTATTTCTTTTTGCATGGGTTAGGTTTTTATCCTAAAAAAATGCTGAATAAAAATACGGTAGATAAAGCATTTTGCTTAGTCTACCGTAATGGTATAATAATGCTTATTAGAAGGGCAAATCGTCGCCAGACTCGTTGGTAGGTATGTCAAAATAGGTGCTTGTTTCAGTAGGGGCTGTACTGCCTCCTAAAGCCACTGCTTCCATACGCCAAGCGTCTAAATTGGTGATATAGTTGTCCTTACCCTCTTTATTCCACTTAGACCCCTTTATATTAAAGAGTACTTTTACGGTGTCTCCTAGGTTAAAGCGGTCAGGCATGGTTGTACGGTCCTGAACACATTGGAATTTAACGTAATTTGTTATTGTTTTACCATTGATATCGTCGGTTTTTTCAACAACAAACTCCCTTGTTTTAAAGGTTTCTTTTCTCTGAATGATTTCGTATTTAGCAATTAGCTTGCCGGTTAATTCGTAGCTCATAATTATAATTATATAGGCAAAGGTAGTATTTAAAGGCCAAATCTAAATAACTGCCTCTATATCCAAATAAGTATAAATTTTTAAAGAAAAAAAATACTTAAAAAATAAGTGTATAACTCTGCATTTTTAAGAAAAAGGATATATCTTGAACGCCGGATAAGGGGTTATGAAACACGGAGTTTCTAGGGTTTTGGGAACATGTAAAAAAAACCAAATAAAAAAGTTTTTTTTTCAACAATAAGTCGTCATATTCGCATTCCGGTTTACAATTCCTTAATCCTGGGTTGAAGATCATATCGTACCTTTTTTTAATTATACAAAGAGCAAGAAGTAAGATGGCTAAGAGCGCAGATTTAATTTGGAGTAACTGCTTAAAAATTATTAAGGATATTGTCGAATGGCAACATTTTAAAACATGGTTCGAACCTATTCAACCAGTTGACTTAAAAGACAACGTTTTACTCATTCAAGTTCCCAGCCAATTTTTCTACGAATACATCGAGGAGCATTATGTTAACTTATTAGCTAAGACTCTAAAGCGTGAACTTGGCAAAGAAGCTAGACTAGAGTATCGTATCATGGTCGATAGCGGAAATAATAAGAAAGGTTCAATGGATGTTCCGGCTAGCGGCATGAAAACTTACAATAACAACGAGATGAACTTCCCGTTGGTGATTGACAACCCCGTGAAAAATCCTTTTGTGATTCCTGGGTTGAAGAAAATGCAAATTGACCCTCAATTAAACCATAATTATACATTTGAATCCTTTATTGAAGGGGATTGTAATAGAGTAGCGCGCCGAGCTGGTAAAACAGTAGCTGAAAAGCCAGGGGCTAATTCTTTTAATCCTTTGGTTATTTATGGAGGAGTGGGTTTAGGTAAAACACATTTAGCCCAAGCAATAGGAAATGACGTAAAACGCATTCATCCGAATAAGGTGGTTTTATATGTGAGTTCTGAAAAATTCATTAATCAGTTCCAGGATCATAGTCGCAATAATGCCATTAATGACTTTATTCATTTTTATCAATTAATAGATGTCTTAATTATAGATGATGTTCAGTTTTTTAACAGAGCTGAAAAATCTCAAGATGCCTTTTTTGCCATCTTCAACCATTTACACCAAAGCGGTAAGCAATTAGTTTTAACTTCTGATAAAGCCCCTAAGGATTTAGAAGGTTTACAAGAGCGTTTATTAAGTCGTTTCCGTTGGGGATTAAGTGCCGATATTCAAGTACCCGATTACGATACCCGTATTGAAATTTTGGAAAAGAAAATGAAGGCCGATGGTTTAGACATGCCAAAAGAAGTGGTAAAGTATGTGGCCTACAATATTAATACGAATGTGAGAGAATTAGAAGGTGCATTGATATCCTTGCTAGCACAGTCTTCTTTGAATAAAAAAGAAATTGATGTTGAATTAGCGAAGAAGGTGTTACGCAACTTTGTGAAAACAAGTAGTAAAGAAATTACCATCGACGCTATACAAAAAATGGTTTGTGAATTCTTCGAAGTGCCTTATGATAAATTATTACAAAAAACACGTAAGCGTGAAATTGTACAAGCCCGTCAAATTACCATGTACTTAGCAAAGGCTTTTACAAAGAATTCTTTGAAAACTATTGGAGAGCATTTTGGTGGACGCGATCATACCACGGTTATACATTCTTGCCAAACGGTGAAGGACTTAATGGATACCGATTCTATGTTCAGAGAGAACGTAATGGAGCTGACTCAAAAAGTGCAGTTAGCGGCTATGTAAGAAGCCCTTTGACCACTTCAAATTATTAAATAACTATATTCTGGTCCGGAACGAACTTTATTTGAGTTTATTCCGGACTTTTTTTAGGTATTTAAGGCCAAGCTGCTTATTTTTGCAGCCCTCGAAAGGGGTTTTGGAGGAGAGGTGGATGAGTGGCTGAAATCAGTAGTTTGCTAAACTGCCGTACGGGTTAAACTGTACCAAGGGTTCGAATCCCTTCCTCTCCGCTCTCATTTAGTTCTTGTATTAAATATAAAGAAGTAGAATACACCGGAAACAATATTTACTAGGCAACTAGTAATAGGAACGGGAAGTAGCGCAGTCCGGTAGCGTACCTGGTTTGGGACCAGGTGGTCGCAGGTTCGAATCCTGTCTTCCCGACCAACACAAAAAAGACCCTTACAAGTCATTGAAAATCAATGAATTTTGTAGGGGTTTTTTATTTAATATCAAAACACACCCAATACCACACCTTTTTTGAGTTTTCTTTAGTAGTTTTAGATATACATAATCTAACTATATGGGTATATCATTGATTATAGTCAAATCAGATGTAAAGGAGCTAAATGGTAAGAAGGTTTGTCCTATCCATTTGAAATACTCAAGTAATGGAGAGTATAAAAGATTTGCAACTAAAATTTATATTGAAACTAAGTACTGGAAAGAAGGGGAGGTTTCTAATAGGTGCCCAGATTATACCAATATACAGAAAAAGATTACATCAATAAGAAAGAGGGTAGAAGATGTAATAACTGAAATCACCGAAATGGGTGGTATCCCAACTCCTCATTTGGTTAAATTGAATTTTGATAAGAGTAGGGATATACAATTGGTTAAACAACCAAAGAGTGAAGGGTTTTGGAAGAATTACGAACAATTCTTAAAAGAGAAGGACTCTTTTAATAGAGGATATACAAAAACT
>JABMML010000142.1 GCA_013205585.1 Chitinophagaceae bacterium
ATTACTACAACAAGTGCATTAGAAAATAAGTCTGCAAAGTTTAAATTTTATGGTATTTCAGCCCATGCTGCCGCTGCACCAGACCAAGGCAGATCTTCTTTAGATGCGGTAGAAGCGATGGATAATATGGTAAATATGATGCGTGAACATGTACCACAAGAAACTAGAATTCATTATGTGATCACTAATGGTGGTAAAGCGCCTAATGTGATTCCTGATTTTGCAGAAGTATATTATTATGTACGTCATCCAAAACGTAAAGACGTGGTTGAAATTTTTGATAGAGTGGTGAAAGCTGCAGAAGGTGCCGCTTTAGGAACTGGTACAACTATGAAATATGATATCATCGGTGGTACACACGACTTGTTAATTAATAAGACCCTTGCAGAAACAATGCAAGCCAATTTAGATAAAGTGGGAGGTGTAAATTATACAGAAGCAGAAATTGCTTTTGCTAAAAAAATTCAACCAACAATGGTCGCTCCAGTAGATATAGCAACTGCTGCTCAAGTAAAACCATTAACTTATATCAATGAAGGTAATAGTGGTTCTACCGATGTAGGTGATGTTAGCTATGCCTTACCTACTGTGGGTTTACGGGCAGCGACATGGGTTCCAGGCACTGCTGCACATAGCTGGCAAGCAGTGGCTTCTGGCGGAACTGAAATTGGTACAAAGGGAATGTTAGTAGCAAGTAAAACAATGGCAATGACTGCAATTGATTTAATGAGTAATCCTGTATTACTTGCAAAAGCAATGGAAGAGTTTATTAAATCTAAAGGAGATTATAAATACAAAGCATTACTAGGTGATATTAAACCAGCGTTGAATTATAGAGATTAGTCTTTAACCTCTGATGATTTTTTCAAGGCAACTAAATAAAAAGGAGAACCCTCGGGTTCTCCTTTTTTAAAATCATAAGAGGCGTAATGAATAAAAACTTACATTTTTTAAGTTTTTATTCATAGCTCTCTGGGCGCATTTGAGGGAAGAACAACACATCTTGAATAGAAGGTTGGTTCAACATCATCATGCATAATCTATCAATGCCGATGCCAATACCAGAAGTAGGTGGCATACCGTATTCTAAGGCTCTTAAAAAATCGTGGTCAATAAACATGGCTTCGTCATCGCCACGCTCCATTAAGCCTAATTGCTCTTCAAAACGCTTTCTTTGATCAATAGGATCGTTTAACTCTGTATACGCGTTCGCTAATTCTTTACCATTCACCATTAATTCAAAACGCTCTACTAAGCCTTCCTTGCTTCGATGCTTTTTAGTAAGCGGGCTCATTTCAATAGGATAGTCAATAATAAAAGTAGGTTGTATATATTTTGGCTCGCTGGTCGATCCAAAAATTTCATCTATTAATTTACCCTTACCAATAGTAGGTGCTACATCAATATGTAATTTTTTACAAACCTCTCTTAATGCGGCTTCGTCCATTCCTGTAATATCAATACCTGTATTTTCTTGAATGGCTTCTATAATGCTAATGCGTCTATAAGGTGCTTTAAAATTTATCGTTTTATCGCCCACTGTTAATTCGGTTTTGCCATGTAAGGTCATCGCAATTTTTTCAAATAGTTGTTCGGTAATTTCCATCATCCAGATATAATCCTTGTAGGCCGTATACCATTCCAAAACAGTAAACTCTGGATTATGCGTACGGTCCATTCCTTCGTTTCTAAAGTTTCTACTAAACTCATATACCCATTCGAATCCTCCAACAATTAATCTTTTTAAATACAATTCATTGGCAATACGCAAATAAAAAGGAACATCTAATGCATTATGATGTGTCGCGAAAGGCCTTGCTGCAGCGCCTCCTGGGATAGCTTGCAGTACGGGTGTATCTACCTCTAATGCACCACGACTATTTAAATATTCACGAATAGTGGTCATTAGTAAAGTACGCTTTACAAAAGTTTCTTTTACAGAAGGATTAATAATTAAATCGGCATAGCGTTGACGGTATCTAAATTCAGGATCAGTGACTGCATCAAATACATTTCCTTCCTCATCTCTTTTCACTACCGGAAGTGGCTTTAAAGATTTTGCTAATAAAGTAACAGTGCTAGAATGTACCGATGTCTCTCCTGTTTTTGTAATAAATACATAACCCGTTGATCCAATAATATCTCCTAGGTCCATTCCATTTTTAGTAATCGCATCCCAATAAGACTTGTCATCCTCTGGGCAAATTTCATCTCTCTTTATATATAGTTGTAAAATGCCCTTATCATCTTGAATTTTAACAAACATTACCTTACCCTTATCGTTCACACTCATTATTCTACCCGCTACACAAACAGCTGCGTATTGTTCCTTATTTTCTTCGGTATAGTTTTCTTTAATATCATTAGAATAATGAGAAACGGGATATAAAGCAGCAGGGTATGGATTGATACCAGCCGCCTCTAAATGGACTAATTTTTCACGTCTTATAATTTCCTGTTCTGATAGCGATTGACTCATTATTAATATATTATTACTGCAAAAGTAAAACTTAGCTGTCAATTAACGAAAGAAGCCTTCTTGAACATCCTGATGGCTTAAACTAATTAAATCACTTGGCTGCATGCCCGACATAGTAAAACTACCTATTTGAGAGCGAATTAATCTAAGTACGGGGAAATGCACGGCAGCAAACATTTTGCGCACCTGTCTATTCTTACCTTCTGTAAGTTGAATCTGGGCCCAGGAACTAGGTATATTTTTTCTAAAGCGTATAGGTGGGTTTCTTTCAGGTACCGCAATATTGGCCTCTAACAGACTTAATAAAGCAGGCTGGCTCTTATACTTTATTCCATTCACATTAATAGTTACTCCCTTAGCGAGCTGTTCAATAGCCTCTATAGTAATAGCACCTTCCACTTGAACTAGGTAGGTTCTTTTGTGTTCAAAGCTTGGATGCAATAGTTGATGATTCATTTTTGTATCGTTTGTTAAAAACAATAATCCTTCACTATCATAATCTAATCTGCCTACTGGATAAACATCTTTAGGAACATCCATAATATCTTTTAAGCATAATTTATTATCTGTCGAAGTGAACTGCGACAATACTTGAAAGGGTTTATATAATAAATAGTAGTCGCTCAATGAAGTAGTTCTTTTAATAACAAAGTCCCCCTGAATGCTCAAGAGGACCTCGTATATAGATGGGTTAGTAAGTACGGGAATCAAATTCCCTTCACAATATTAAATATACTTTTTTCTAATTCAAAAAATATTTTATACAAATTTTTTAACGTTATCCACAATTGGGCACAATTGACTACACTTTAAAATTAAATGATGGAGTGATTTATTGAAGTTAATAAAAATAATTCCTTTGCTAATTTTTTTAATTAACGGCTGAAACATTTATGAATAAAGGGTTTCAGAAGATGTCATTTTTATATTCTCCCCAGAATTATTTTACTTTTATTATAAGGTTATTATAAAATAAGGGGCTATATTTATAGAGAAATGCGTGAAAAAGATTTTTTTATAAAAAAGGGGTATTACCTTTGATTTAGGCCAAAAACATACTTATGAAGCTTTCTACACCCATTTCGGTTAAATGGTTATCAACCCTAACCTCCTCGGAATTATTAGGTAATACCTCTTTAGAAATTACTGGGGTGAATGAAATTCATCAAGTAAAAAGCGGCGATATTGTCTTTGTGGATCATCCAAAATATTATGATACTTGCTTAAATAGTGCGGCTAGCTGTATCATTATTAATAATAAAGAGGTAGGCATACCAGCGGGTAAGGCATTACTCTACTGCGAAGACCCCTTTGAAGCCTATATAAAAATTGTGCAGCATTTTAAACCATTGCAAATAAGCGATAAGGCTATTGATGAAAATGCAATTATTGGTGAGGGTACTGTAATAATGCCCCATGTATTTATTGGAGCGAATGTTATTATTGGAAAAAATTGCTTGATTTACCCTAACGTAAGCATATTAGCAGACACTATTATAGGAGATGAGGTAATTATACAAGCTAATACGGTTATTGGCAGTGATGCCTTTTATTATAATTCTAAAAAGAGCCGTGCCGCCTGGTATAAAAAATTACTAAGCTGCGGCAGGGTCATTATTGAAAATAAGGTGGAAATAGGGGCCTGCTGTACCGTGGATAGAGGGGTGAGTGGAGACACTATTATAGGTATGGGCACCAAGATTGACAATATGGTACATATAGGACATGATACCCAAATTGAAGCCAACTGTTTATTTGCAGCTCAAGTAGGAATTGCGGGGGGGGTTAAAATAAAATCGGGTGTAACTATTTGGGGTCAGGCAGGAGTGAATAAAACATTAACCATTGGAGAGAATGCGGTGGTTTTATCTCAGGCAGCTGTATTATCAAGTATTGAGGGCAATAAAGTATATATGGGATTCCCTGCCGAAGACGCTTCTATTAAAAGAAGGGAACTAGTTTGGATTCGTCGTATTCCTCAGCTTTGGAAAAAAATAATGGAAAAGGAATAAAGAAGAGCGAATAAATTTACTTCAGCTGATGCATTTCAGTTAATTCTACGCTCACTCTTTTAATAGTGGTATCCATACTGCGATATTGAAAAGCAGGGAAGGCCTTTAAAAATTTCTCATTATTAAAATACACTTTGGCCTGCGCGGTAGCGGCTGTCTCTTTAGTAAGTAGTGGTGTTTTACCCGTAAATAAAGATTTAATAGCTTCTAGTCTCCAAACAATGGCAGCTAATAAAGGGGTTACTTTTCTTGTAGGAGGTTTTTTATCAAAGGCATTCGCAATTTGTGTAAACACTGTTTGATAACTTAAATTTTCGGCGCTAATAATATAACGCTCACCCACAATAGGGCTATCCATTAATAATTGCATGGCATCTACTACATCTAGTACATCCACAAAACCACTGATACCATTAGTATACCAAGGGAACTGATTATAACTCGATTTAAAAATTTCTGAAGAACCTTTGTTCCAATCTCCTGCGCCAAATATAATAACCGGATTTACAATAGCTATATTTAATCCTTCCGCCATCCCTCTCCATACTTCCATTTCTGCTAAGTACTTCGATTTACCATAAACACTATTACTTGTTTCTGGCGTCCAATTCATGGTTTCATCAATAGAGGCATCTTCTCGAATTCTTCCGAGTGCGGCCACTGAACTTACAAATACAAGCTTCTCTACTTTTTTATCAACACAAATATTTACAAGATTCGCCGTGCCCTCTTGATTCGCCTTCATCATTATCTCAGCTTTTTTAGGAGAGAAAGAAATAATGGCAGCTGCGTGATACACTTGTTGAGCCCCTTCAATGGCAGCTTCTAATGATACCAGATCTAATAAATCGCCTTCCACCCACTGTACTTGATCAGCCCCTTTAAAACTGGGTGGCTGTTTACGATACAAGGCCCTTACCGTTTTGCCTTTCGCTAATAAAGATTGTATTAAATGAGCGCCTACTAGCCCACTAGCGCCTGTAACAAAAATCATGGGCTACTTTTTATCTTTTAATAATCTAGAGAGGTCTTGCTTTAGCTGTTCTATTTCAAAAGTTTTTAAGCCGTCGTATATTTTGCCGCGTACTTTTCCTTCTCTATCAATTAGCGCAAAAAACTGAGTATGAATAAATTGATCCTCTATCTTTTCAACATTGTTTTTAGGATCATCTAATAAATAAGAGCCACGCGCCATTAAATATAAGCTATCCTTTCTGCCCGTTAAAAAAATCCAATTTTTAGTGTCTACGCCTAAAGAATCGGCATATCTTTTAAGTACTGGAACCGAGTCTGTGTCTGGATTACAGGTATGTGATACAATTTGAAAATCGGGATCGGTTTTATAAATAC
>JABMML010000143.1 GCA_013205585.1 Chitinophagaceae bacterium
CCTTCTTTAGTAATCATGTCATAAAATTCAGGAATCTCGTCGGGTGAATCTTGTAAGTCGGCGTCCATGGTTACTACAATATCGCCTTGAGCCATTTTAAAGCCTTCATTCAAGGCTGCAGACTTTCCGTAATTGCGCTGAAATTTAATACCTTTTAAAGAAGGGTATTGAGTTCTTAAATTTTGTATTGTATGCCAGCTATCATCTTTACTACCATCATCCACCATAATTACTTCGTATGAATAATTATTTGTTTGCATGACACGGTCAATCCACTGCATTAATTCAGGCAATGAGTCGGCTTCGTTTAATAAAGGTATAACTACAGAAATTTGCATATTCGTTTATTAAGATGCAGGATTAGAGAAAGGATCAAAAGGATTCTTTTTAGCAATACCAGCTCCAATTAAAGAAGCAATAGCCCCTGTAAAGCCAGTTCCTAGAATAGTACCTCCAATAGCAAAGGGTATAAAGAATTTCTTAGTCATACTTATTGCTTGCTCAATCATTTCATCAGTCATTTTAGGATTCACTAGCATTTGTTTTCTAGATATTTCTAAAATAATATCAATCATATCGGGAAATAAAACCTTAAAGGCAAGAAAAGTATAGGCAGTGGTAATTACAATAACTACTGCAGTGGCTTTAAAACCATGTGCAAATAAATTACCAAATGTTACATTATTGTTATTTTGATTGGCAAATAATATGTTACCATAAATTAAACCACCCATTATAATAGCCGTATTTATCCAAGTTAACCAACTGTATTCAAACAAATTAAATACATACATCACCACACTAAATACAATAGAGATAGCACTTAATATTAAACCTTTGACAATATGTGTAGTTACTTGAGTATTTGATGTATTTATATTTTCCATGATTTTTATTTATTAGATGTTTATTAGAGGTATGATTTATGTATGATTTATTAGCGTAATTAGTTATTAATTGACAACCTGCCTTTTACATAAGTTCCTAAAACTTTACCAGTTAAGGTAATATCCCAGAAAGGAGAGTTAGCAGACTTACTTTTAGAACTTTCTTTAGATAAGTTTGTACTTTCTTTTGTACTAAATATTGTTAGTTCAGCTTCAGCCCCTTCTTGAATGGAACAATTATTAAGTCCGAAGATATTTCTAGCATTACTTGAAAATAATTCAGATAATCTTGTTTCAGATAAAGAAGGTATAGTTTGCTTTACAGCAGCAAAGCTTGTTTCAATAGAGGCAATACCTGCTTTTGCATTTTCAAATTCGATGGTTTTACCATCCCAATCCTGTGGCATATGATGTGTGCTAATGCAATCCACTGTGCCATTTTCAATAGCAGCTATTAAAGCTTTTTGATCTTCTTTGGTTCTAAGTGGAGGAAATACTTTTAGTAATGTATCGTAGTTGTTTAAATCCTCCTCAGTAAAGAATAAATGATATGGCGTTACGCTGCAAGTAATTTGAAGTCCTTCTTTTTTAGCTGCAGCTATTAATGCAACTCCTTTAGCGGTGCTTACGCCCGTGATATGTAATTTTGAACCCGTATATTTTAGTAACTCAATATCTCTATGTATAATTAGCTCTTCAGCAATAGAAGGAATACCGGGCAATCCTAATCTAGTAGATAAGATTCCTTCGTTCATTAATCCTAAACTGCCTAAGCTTTTATCGATAGGCATTTGAATGACCACACCGTCAAAAGCCTTTACATATTGTAAGGCTTTTAAAAATAGTAGGGTTGATTGAACGGGGTATAAACCATCACTGAAACAAACAGCTCCGTTGCTGTGCATGTCAATCATTTCAGCTAAATCCTTGCCTTCTAATTTTTTTGAAATGGCGCCAATAGGTAAGATATGAATGGGTAAGTCTTGGCTATGTTGTTTGATATAAGTGACTTGAGACTTTGTATCAATAGCTGGTTGTGTATTGGGTATTACAAATACGGTTGTGAAACCACCTTGCTGTGCCGCTTCAGCGCCAGAATCTAAAGTTTCTCTATGTTCCATTCCTGGATCACAGAAATGTACAAAGGGGTCTACAAAGCCGGGGCTTACAAAAGCGTTCTTTAATTCAATGATTTGATCTGCTTCACCTTTATATTTATCAGAGATGGAAATGATTTGATGGTCTTGGAGAAGAATGTCTTTAACCAGGCCATTAAAAGGCGACTTTGTATCTGCAATTTTGACTTGTCGTAGAAGAATTGTCATCGTGCCTTGGTAATTTTAATGCAATATACCCCGATTTTTCTATTTAGGCTTAAAAATGGGCCCCAAATCCAGTGATTTTAGCCTCAAAATCAGCTTAATAGCTTGAAATTCAGCTAAACTTGGGACATAATTTCTACTCCTTACTCATCTTCCCATCATTCAATAAAACAGCCCTAGGATCTAATTCTAATTTCTCAGGCGCAGCTGCTAATGAAAAACTGAAAACCTGGTCTTTATCCTTCAAGTTCATGGTAAGAATAGTAGGGGTAGTTGCTCCTTTTTTATAATATCCAATCTCAACAGGAATATTATACAAAAACTTTTGTGCTTGATGTAACTGCAGATTTAATTTCTTAGCACTTGCATCATATTTCCAACTAGCATTAATAGTGGGGTTAATAGGCTGATACAACCACTGCTTAAAAAATAATTTTAAATCCTTACCAGAAACTTTTTCCATTTCTGCTCTAAATTCAGAGGTGGTGGTATTGGCATTAAAATACTTTGCATAATAGTTTTGAATCCCTTTTTTGAAATTTGCATCACCCATTAAATTTCTAAGCATATGAATTACCCAAGCACCTTTTTGATAAGTAATGCCACTAGTCACATCTTCTTTTTCTGCTGTTCTTTCGCTCACTATACTAAAGTCAGGCATTTTAACCGACATATCGTAAACCGACTTTCTAGCTTTAATAATTCCTTTTGTGTATTCTTCTTTACCATATTCATTTTCAATAAATAATAAAGTAAAGAAAGTTGCAAAGCCTTCACTTAACCAAGCATCGTCCCAAGTAGTTTCAGTAATAGCATTCCCAAACCATTGATGTGCAATTTCATGAATAACTACATTTCTAACTCTTTCATCTCTTTTACCCGTGACTAAATCTTCACCATAAAATATAGCAGAAGAAGTTTCCATACCACCATTTACACTAGGGGTTTGGATATTCGCTAATTTCTCATATGCATAAGGGCCCACATAGTTAGAATAGAATTCTAAAACTTTTTTAGTGGGTTCATCAAAATCATAAAATCCTGCTTCTCTGTTTTTTGCATACACCCATGTCTGAATTGATTTTCCCCTAAATTCATCTACATATTTAACAGCAAAATCGGCTACGCCTAAAACAAATAACCAAGAAGATACAGGCACAGATTGTTTCCAATGAGTAAGTCTGGTACTATTACCTAGTTCAGATTCTTCCATTAATAAACCATTAGAAACTACTTTATAATGAGAAGGTGCTTTTACAATAAATTCAGAAGTAGCTTTATCATGTGGATGATCAACTATAGGTAGCCAATGTCTTCCACGATTTGGCCAGTTCTCATTAAAAAAACTACGGTCACCTAATTTAGTAGCTCCAATTCTTAAGCCATCGTAAGGAATACCATGGTATTGAATAGTAAATGTTATTGTTTGATTTTTAGTAGAAGGTGCTGGCAAAATAATAATAAGTTCATCGTTTCCATGCGTATAGTCTACAGCAGTATTATTAACACTTACTGCATCTACCACCATGCCTTTATCTTTTCTTGCACTTGTTTTATTAATAAAATCGAGACGGAAATTTTTCATACCCGCTTCTTTGAAATTGATAGTCACTAGGGTGGATCCAGTAATTTCATTATCTGCATCAGATAAACTTAATTTAAAAACATAATGCTTTATATCTATGTTTTTATTAATAGGGTAGGTATCTGCTTTTGATATAAGAGGTACAATAAAGAGTAAGGCTGTTGTAAATAAATTAATAATTCTTTTCATTAGAGTAATAGTATTGTATATTTTATTAAATATATTATTAAATGATTTATTGTAGCGTCACTTTTTTCAAATAATTTCCTTTAGCATCTACTTGAGGAACAAGGGCCGAATTCACTATAATACCTTCACTAGGAATAATGGTACGCTTGGTTTGACCATTAGCGGTAATCTCAATAGGCAAAGGCATGAAGAAATTATTTTGTTTGATTTGGAATTTTTGGAATCCTACTTCTTTCACTGTTATGTCTAAAATATTGGTAGTGCGTAAAAAGAAATCAAAGAAAGGTTTTAAGTCTTTTCCAGTGGCTGTACTAAATAATTTTTCTACATCCATCGTTGTTACAAAATTGTCATAAGTA
>JABMML010000144.1 GCA_013205585.1 Chitinophagaceae bacterium
GAAGTAATTGCTTTTGATGATTTTATTAAATTTAAAAGCGAGGCCGCTTGTAGAGAGAATGGAAAACTAAGAATTGAGGGGAAAGAATATATTGTCAAGGATGGCGATGTAATGCATTTTAGATTTAACGTATAGATTTATACTAATGAATAAACAAGCTTCTATATTATTGGTTTTAGTGATGACTTCCTTATTTGCATGTAATACGGATAATAATAACTCCAATAACGAAAATGCTATAGCAGCCCCTACTGCTTTATCTTATGAACTCATTAAGGTTTACCCTCATGATACAAGTTCTTATACGCAAGGACTGGAATGGAATGGCAACCAATTATTAGAAAGTACTGGACTTGAAGGAAAAAGCTTTATACAAATGCTTGATTCCAATATGAAGCCCATAGGCAATAAAGTAAAATTAGATAAGGAATATTTTGGAGAAGGTAGTACCCTTTTTCATGATAAAATTTACCAACTTACATGGAAAAGCCATAAAGTTTTTGTTTATGACGCCAAAACATTAAAAAAGAGTAACGAGTTATATTGGCCCTATGAAGGTTGGGGACTCACACATAACGATACCTCCTTAATTGTTTCTACTGGCGAAAGCAATATCTATTTTGTAAATCCTATTGATTTTTCTATACAGAAAACCTTGGGCGTATTTAATCAATATGGCTATTTGAGTAATATAAATGAATTGGAATATGTGAATGGACAATTATTCGCTAATTTATATGGTCGAAACGAAGTGGTAGTAATTGATTCACAAACTGGGCTGGTAAAAAGTAGTATTGATTTTAGTAATATACTTTCTCAAGCAGGTGTTAAATATGATCCATTAAGTATTGATGCAGGCTATGTAATGAATGGAATTGCGTATCATGCTGCTAAGAAAACCTTTTTTATAACAGGTAAATCTTGGCCTGTTTTAGTAGAAGTTCGTTTACGATAGCTGATTTAGTCTATCTTTTTTATTTCATAGATCATGGAGCTTCCTCTGTCTACATTGCTTAATGCAGTTAAATTAGAAATACAGCCAACGAAAAAAGCACGCATCATTCCAATCATTCCTGATTGTTTATATTTTTCACTAAGAAGGCTTACATAAAAGCTGTCAAACCACATAGGTAGTTTTTGCACAATACTCATTTTATGTTTTTTGGCTAAATAATGCATTGATAATGGTGAAAAATGATATAAATGCCTAGGTACATCATAGGCGGCCCAGTAATTCTTATAAAACCCTGCATCGTAGCTTGTATAATTGGGTACAGCTATGATTAACCTTCCATTAGATTTTAGTAAACTATGAAATGTGTTCATATAGGCATTTAAATCATGCACATGCTCTAACACATGCCATAAAGTAATGACTTCATACTTTGCTGACTCTAAATGAAAAAGTTCCTCAATGGGTAGTAAATTTATGTCATAATTTTCTAGGGCTTTTTGTCTACTAGCCGCATCAGGTTCTAATGCAGTCACTTTCCACCCTTTTTTAGACATGGAATTTGCAAATGCACCTGTACCAGCTCCCACTTCTAATAGATGACCCTTATGGCCTGTAAATAGTGATTGTACCCAGTTTGTTTTTTGTGTAAGTGTATGATTTCTTACTTTATGATACATTTTATTCACAAGACCTTCTTTTGTATCGGTATGAGAAATATAAGAAGGGAAATTATAATAAGGTGCAATAGCTTCTTTACTAGGTGCTGGATCGGTATATTCTAATGTACAATTGGCACATTGGATAATTTGAAAGTCTTCGCCTGTAAGTGAGTAATCCTTGGTATGTAATAAACTAGCTATGTCTTCTTTATTACAAATGGGACAAGGTGAAAATTGTTTATTATTTTCAAGCATATCTAAAAATATTTAAATACAATAGCGGCCATTGCTATAATAAACAAAATGAATGCAATCCATGGCCATTGAATAGATATTTGTTTTTCCACTTCTTCATTTGCATGAATGGGACTAATGGTAATGTTTTTGTAATAATTACTTGATATAAAATTACTTACCCAAGTATACTCATTCCCTTTTTTTTCAATGCTTCCTAAATTTCCAATAGCTAAATTAGCTTCTTGAGCTTCAAAACTAGTTTGTAAAAATTGTTCAAATTGTATACTTGCCTGTTCGTTGGAAATAGATAATGCTTCTGCTAGATAAACGTAAAATTGGTTACTAGCTTTCTTATTATCAATTGAAAATAAAATACTTAGTTCAGGGGCATTTAGGGTATCCCCTATCCAAGTGGCTGGTTTTTTAGTCAAATGAATAGTGCCAATATTAGTTAATACTAATTCATTATTTTGTACAAAATATTGTTCAAGTATTTTTTCCATAGTTATTTATGAAACGAATATACGATACCAGCAATTAATTGAACTCCTAAAGAAGGATATTCTGCCCAACGTTGATACTTTTTGTCTAATAAGTTCTCCCCTTTTGCCCAGGCCTTCAAGTGCGTGGTTAATTGATAATTAAAAGAAGCGTTTAAAACCAGCGTATTATTTAAATCATAGGCTTTGCCTGCATCATTTTCGAAGGAAGCGCCAGACCAGTATTGCATACCTCCATCAATTGACCATTTTTTACTAGGATACCAACTAAGCTCTCCATTAATATTTAATGGTAAAATGCCCCAAGCATTGGTATTTTCTTTGATAGAGTTAAACTGAATATACTTAGCATTCGCTTTTACAATGAATTGACTGCTTAATTGATAACGCATTGCTGTAACAAATTCTAAAGTAATGGCCCTGTATTCGAAAATGGGTTGAAATTGTAAACCAAAAAATTGCGATTTAGCTACATTGTTGATTCTATTAAAAAATGGAATATTACGATAATCATTTAAAGACAATCCAAAATTATATTGTAAGTTTTTAGATGCATTGATAAAAAGAGCTAATGCCTTTTTTTCTTGGGTGGTTATTTTTAATGTGGTAGGTGCAGCCATCCAAGGATTGATCATTGACAGACTAGCATAATTATTATTGGTTAAAATAGTTTGCCAATTAGCGACAAATAAATAGTTGGTATCCTTTAATTTTTTACTAAACTGAACTACTGGGAATAAAGCGAATTCTTTGGTGGTGAAACTTGGGTTAACGCCTACTTTTATACTAGCATTCCATTTATTTAATTCAATAGAAGGTTGAATGACAAAAATTGAATTAGACTGGTTCGCATGGTTGATATGCGTGTACTTGCTATAATTATAACTAAAATCTAGGTTTATTTTACCACTCCCTTTTAATGTAAAACTCATAGGGTTGTAAATTTCTACCCAGAAGTTATTGGTAGAGGCAAGCCCTTTGAAGTTTTCAAATTTTAAAAAGGGATTGAATAATTTATTGATTAATTTATTTTTTGAATTATCATTCACCCATTTTAAAGAGGTTCCAAACAGCGTAAAGGGTTGCGCATAATCCCCTAAGGATAAACTACTGTTATCTGGCACTAAACCAAACCTGTAACGCTGCGTATTTTGATAAAAAACGTCGGTTTGAATATAATTATTTTCATCTATTCTAATACTGCCTATATAGGTGAAATTTTTATGGTTAAACTGCTGCAGGTATTGCATACCATTGGAAGTCTCAAAACTAGCTTCAAAGGCATGTGAATGTTTATTTTCATCCACTGCATTGTAAGTAGCTTCAAAAAACTGATTATTATAATTACCAAATCCTACTTTTAAATTAGTGGTGTTGACAGGAAAAGAGGTCTCTTTCTCATTATACGATCTTGGGATTAAAGAAATAGGTCTGTATTGAAAGCTTAAATTTTGAGTAGGCACTTGATAGTTGAGCGTTTTAGTAGTTGTATCAACTTTATTAGTCGCTTTTGTAAAATTTAACTTTGCAATATTTTTAAGTTGTGGCTTAAAGGCTGAAATAATACTCACTTCTTTTTCAACAACAGTATCAAGTTTTGGGGTAGCTATATTATTAGTTGTTATAAGCTTAGATAAATCCGCTGTTTCAATATTTAATGTGGCTGTATTTTTTTTACGTACTACCCTATTATTTTTCTTCGAATTTGATTTTTTAGCCTTCTTTTTTCCTTTACTCGATTTAACTGTTTTCTTCTTTTTGCTAGTGCCTACTTTTTTACTGGCTGTTATATTTGCTTTTTTCTTATTTTCTTGTTGGGTATTCCCTGCTGTTAAGAAACAAAAAATACAAATAAATAAAAAGCTATATTTTAAAAAATACTTCATAATGGATTATTTAATTGTTGATGTTTCTGTAAGTTCTTTTAACTTTTGAGCAGCAACAATTTTAAGTGGTTCTATAGTGGCATTATCGGCTACACTTTTATAAGTAGCAATGGCATTGAAATTGTCTTTCTGTGCAACATAAATATCTCCTAATAATATATAGGTACTTGTGACCCAATATTCATAAGAAGCTTGTTTTTTAATAATATCAAAAGCAGTTTTCTCAGCCAAGCTTAATTTATTTTGTAATAAATATAAATTGGCTACTTGGTAATGCGCTTCAGCAGTAATTACACTAGACCCAGTTTTAATTACATTGGTAAGTATTTGCAAAGCAGCACTGGTATCTCCTGTCATTAATTTCTGATGATAAATGGTCATATTGGCCATTTCAATATCATCCATGGCACTATTTTTATCCTCAATAATTTGTTGGGCAATTGAATTGGCATCCACCCATTTTTCGGATTTATATTGGCATCTTAATAAACCTTTAATAGCTTCTGTACTATTTTCTTTCTGTGTTGCTATTTGTAATAATATAGAAAAATATTTTTCAGCTAATTCGTAGTTTTGATAATTAAAATAATTTAATCTAGCGGCAATGAGTGCTGCTCTTTCTGCATAGGTATTTGGAGCGATATCAGCTAGTTTAGAAAAATAAACCAAGGCGGTATCATAGGCTTGTTTAGAATAAGCAATTTCTGCCATTAAATGGGTGGCTTCAAGGCTATACTTGCCATTGGGAAACTTTTGTAAATAACTACCAAAGCCAGAAGCCGATTCTGTATATCTTTTTTGCTCATACTTAATAACAGATGCCCTGAATATTAAAGAGTCTTGTTCATTCACCGTTAATGGGTGGCCATAGTCGTTCATAAACTGAACATATAATTCTGGTGTCTGATCTTCAATAAAAATATTACGAATATATTCAATGGCATTTTCACTTTCAGTAGAATTAGGATAAGTCGCATATAAATCTTTAAAAGTGGTAAGCGCCATTTTATTTTTATCCAAATTAAAATATACAATGCCTAATTTATAATAAGCCTGAGGGTAAAATTGAGTAGCTGTATTATCTAAGCTTATTTTGGATAAAGGCGCAATCGCATCTTGAAACTTTTCTTGACTTACATAAGTATCTGCCAATTCCATTCTTGCATCATTAATATAAACAGAGTTTGGGAAACTAGATTCATAACTGATGAGCATTTTAATTTTCTCAGTCACCTTCCCTATACCTCCTAATATAGTCGCTTTTTGTAAAAAGGCATAGTCGGCATATGACCATGATAAATCTATTACACGCTGATAAGTAGTTAAGGCATCATTCATTTTCTTTAACATCATTTGACAGTCTGCTACTCTAACATAGGCATCTTGTTGAAAATGATCCAATACTGTGCCTGGATTTAGACTTGATATCTCTTTAAATTGTAATAGTGCTTTTTGATAAGCTCCATTTTTCAAAAAGCAGTAGCCTAATATATACCTGGCATTAGTAGCATTTACTTCTCCCGCATTCACGGGATCCAACATGTATTTCTGTAAATACCCAATGGCATCCGAAATTCTACCCATTTTATAACTTATTTCACCTAACCAAAAATGAGTAGCAGATAGAAAATTTCCATTATAAGGTGCATTTCTTAATTGATTGAATAAAGTATAGGCTTTTTCTACTTCTCCGTCATTAATATAGTTACAGGATAGTCCATACAAAATAGCAGGATATATTTTTAATAATTCAAGACTAGGCGTTTCTATTAATTGATAAGCCTCTAATGCTTGCTTAAAATTATTACTATAAGCTAAGGCAGTAATCCAAAGAGATTTTGATTCTGCGAAGTAAATAGACTGAGGATAGTTTTCAATAAATTTATCTAATACAGTAATTGCAACACTGTACTCTTTTAGTTCTACTAATAGCTTGCCGTAGTTAAATAAAGAAATTTCTTTTTGTTCTAAATTGATGCTTTTAGAAGCACAGAGCATAAATGCATTCTTAGCTCCATTTTTATCATTTACTTTTAAATAGGCCGTTCCCAATAAATACATACTATTTTGACCCAAAGAGTCATCCACATTGGCCAATTTTTTAAACCCTTCAATAGATTTATCCCATTGTTGGTCTTGAAAATAACAAAAAGAAAGTTGGTATAAGTCTTGTACCTCCACATTATCTTGCGCTGCCACATATTTTGCTAAGTAAGGAACCGCTTTTTGATATTGTTTTTTCTCAAACAACAAATGTCCCATTAACTGCTGTAATTGTAAATTGTAGTATTGGCCTTCTAATTGCAAAGCTTTTTCACAATTGACCATGGCAGCATCTATATTTCCATTGAAATAGTATATCTGACTAATATAAAATGGTGTTAAGCTTACATATGCTTCATTATTACTAGCAATTTCAAAACAAGCTAAAGCCAAAGAAAATTCCTTTTTTTGGAGTGCAATGAAGCCTGCATAATAATTTGCATCGGTATAATACACTGATTGCTTTAATTGTCTAATACTATTTAATAAATTGGTGGCCTTATCCCAATTACCTAATTTGAAATACAAATAGCCTTGCAGGTATTTCATGGAAATAAGCTCCTCGTTATTCAAATCGGCAATGCTTACTTTATCAAAAGCATTTAAGGCTTCTTGGGCATTTTGTTTTTTAACATAGTAGCCCCCTAAAAAGAAATTAATTCTAGCATTGAAAATTTTGTTACTAGAAGACTTTAAAAAATTAAGCGCTAAATTTTCGGCTGTAGGTTTTTGTAAAACAAGAGACAAGTAAGTGTAGTAGTAATTAATATCCTCTCTTATATTATCTTCTCTTAAATTTTCTTGATTTGACTTAAAATGATAAGCAGATTCAATATATTGAAAAGCAGCCAGGGTATCCCCTTGATGTAGTGCATTAACCCCTTTTTGGAAAACGGGGTCTAATAGGCGCTCATTTTGGCTATATTGGCCATATGAATTAAAAACAACCATACATAACAATACCAGATTCACTATTCTATTTCTCATTGATAACATGCTACTTGTTTATTAATTACCTAAAATTACGCTCTACTTATAAAACGAAGCTTATTTACCCCTTATTGTGGAAAAACAGAATTCATTCGTAAATTTGTCAACAATAACAATAAAATATGTACGAATTCAACACCCAGGTAAGAGTAAGGTATGCCGAAGCCGATCCCATGAATGTGGTTTATTATGGCAATTATGCCCAGTATTTCGAAGTGGGCAGAGTTGAAAGCTTAAGAAATTTAGGTATAAGCTATAAAGGCATTGAGGATATGGGAATTATGCTACCAGTAGTGGAATTAAATATTAAGTATTTAAGACCTGCAAAATATGACGATTTGCTAACTATCAAATCCCAAATCAAAGAACTACCTACAGAGCATAAAATTATTTTTGATCAGGAAATATATAATGAGGAAGGGAAATTATTAACTATTGGTAAAGTGAAGCTTTATTTTATGGATAGTAAACTGGGAAAAAGAGCTAGTATGCCGGCTTCTATGCTTCAAAAACTAAGCACCTATTTTAGATAAAAACCGCTGTTTTTTAGTTTACTTTGCAACCTATAACCCCGTTTCAATGAACCCTATTCAAGCTACCATTATTACCATCGGTGACGAGTTATTAATTGGGCAAGTAATTGATACAAATAGTGCCTTTATTGCCCAAGCCTTATTAAAAATAGGTATACCTGTTAACAGTAGAATTGCGGTGGGTGACAAGAAAGCGGATATCATCAATGCCTTGGATACAGCCTCTCAAAAAAGTAAGGTTATTATTTTAACCGGAGGACTAGGGCCTACAGCAGATGATATCACCAAACCCCTACTCAATGAATATTTTGGTGGCAAAATGATTGTTCATCAGCCAAGTCTTGATCATATCACCTATATATTTGAAACGATTCATAAAAGGCCCATGATTGATCGAAACACAAAGCAAGCTGAGGTTCCAGATGTTTGTGAAGTATTATTTAATGAAAAAGGTACTGCTCCTGGAATGTTATTTAAAAAAGAAGGTGTTTATTATTTTTCTTTACCCGGTGTGCCACACGAGATGAGATGGTTAATCGAAAATAAAGTTATTCCGGAAATACAAAAATCATTTACCACCCCTTTTATTACGCATAAAACACTTTTAACCGCAGGAATTGGAGAATCTTTTTTAGCAGAAAATATTGCCCATTTTGAAAAAGGTTTACCTACAACTATTAAACTTGCCTACCTACCCAATATAGGAATGGTTCGACTTAGATTAACTGGGTCTGGTCAAGATGAAAAAGTACTAGCAAAAGAAGTGAATGCTCAATTCGAGGCTTTGAAAGAGGCCGTTAAAG
This sequence comes from Chitinophagaceae bacterium, assembly GCA_013205585.1. Classification (GTDB taxonomy): domain Bacteria; phylum Bacteroidota; class Bacteroidia; order Chitinophagales; family Chitinophagaceae; genus Sediminibacterium. The sequence continues at coordinate 8,607 of JABMML010000144.1, forward strand.
AATACCTAGTAATAGACGCAGACGAAACCATGGAAATGGTCGTGGCTAATTTATTAAAACAAAGAAAGCAAACAGTGTCAACTGC
>JABMML010000145.1 GCA_013205585.1 Chitinophagaceae bacterium
AAGTAGAATTTTTAAAACAATTGAAGAAAATTTAAAAATTCGTGGTTTGGTACTTGAGCAATTATTAGTGCGCAATATTGTTTTACCTGCTACAGTAAAAGCTTCAATTGAAGATAAAATTAAGGCCGAGCAAGATGCACAAAAAATGCAGTTCGTTTTACAAAAAGAAAAGCAAGAGGCAGAGCGTAAAAGAGTGGAGGCACAAGGTATTGCCGATTATCAAAAAATTATTAGTTCTGGCTTAGGCGATAAGCAGTTGCAATACGAGCAAATACAAATAATGAAGGGGTTAATCACTTCTCCGAATGCTAAAGTAATAATTATGGGTAGTGGAAAAACCCCTGTTATTTTAGATACGAAGAATAATTAAAAATAGTTTTTTAAAAGCGTTAATTCAATTTGATATTAATACATGAAGAATAAAATTATTTTTTTAGTAGTTTTCTTAATGGCAACAGTAGCCAATTCATTTTCTCAACAAATCATTAAAAAAGATGGGGAGATAGATGCAATGATAAAAGAAATAAGTATAGATAGCTTAGCGCAGAATTTAAATAAGCTAGTGAGTTTTGGTACAAGAGCTACACTGAGTAATCAATCAAGTACCACTAAAGGTATTGGCGCTGCAAGAGCTTGGATATTGACTAGGTTTAATGAGTATGCTAAATCAAGTAATGGAAGGTTGTCTGCTTTTATAGATACCATAACCTATAACGCCGATAAAAGAAGAGTGAATAGACCCATTATTTTAGGCAATGTAGTAGCAACCTTAAAAGGCACCGACCCTAACGATAAAAGAATATTTATTATTAGCGGACATTTAGATAGCAGACGTTCCAATGATATGGACAGCGTGGGCGATTCTCCAGGTGCGAATGACGATGGAAGCGGAACAGTTGCTGTAATGGAGTGTGCAAGAGTAATGAGTAAACATAGTTTTCCTGCAACCATTATTTTTGTAACAGTAAGTGGAGAAGAGCAAGGTTTATTGGGCGCTTATTTTATGGCTAATAAAGCCAAAAAAGAAAATTGGAAAATTGAGGCGGTCTTGAATAATGATATTATGGGCTCTAATAATAGTAATGAAACCAATATTATTGACAATACCCGCATTCGTATTTTTAGTGAAGGCTTATCTGTAACCGATACTGGAAGAGTAGCTATGCAAATTCGTAATCTTGGATTAGAAAATGATGGTAGGTCAAGACAATTGGCGCGTTATGTGAAGGAAGTTGGAGAGCGTTATGTAGAGAATTTAGAAGTAATGATGATTTACAGAAACGACCGTTTTTTAAGAGGAGGGGATCATACTGCTTTTGTAGAAAATGGTTTTGCTGCAGTAAGAATTACGGAGATGAATGAGAACTATACCCGTCAACATCAAGATATAAGAGTAGAGAAGGGAATAAATTATGGAGATGTGATAGAGCATATCGATTTTGAATACCTCAGGAAGAATACCAGCATGAATTTAGCCAACTTGGCCAATTTAGCAAAGGCGCCTGCTGTTCCGGATGAAGTTAAAATAGATGTGAAAAAATTAACCAATTCAACTTACTTGTATTGGAAGGCACCTAAAACCGGATCGGTTAAAGGGTACTATATATTAATGAGAGAAACCACTAGCCCGGTATGGCAAAAGAAAATTTACACAGAAAGTTTAGAGATGAGACTTCCTTATAGCAAGGATAATTATTTCTTTGCAGTACAAGCTGTGAATGAAACGGGTAACGAAAGTTTACCTGTGATACCGGCAGTAGGAAGATAGTTAAACGCTGGATTTAGTTCATTAAGCTCTATCGTGATCGGCTTTCCAATTTATAATCAATTCTTTGATTTGCTTATTGGATAAGTTATCTGCAATAGCTTTTGCTGTTAAGGCTATGAATTCATCGTCGCTCGCAAAACGTAAAGCTATAATTTGGCCCATGCGTAATTCTTTTGGAAATACTTTTCCAGTGGCTAAATAATATCTGAAATTTTCTTCAGCACGAATGGCTCTATCCTGGGCTTTTAAAGCAAAGCCACGTGCATACCATGCTAATAAAAATACAATAACAGAAAGTAGACATAACATAATAGCTAGATCTTTATTTTCTGCTGAGCTTTGAATAAAATAGTTCACAGAGGCTATTAGAAAAATTAGAATAGCAGGTAGTGTTAGATAGTGAAATCCTGGAACCATTTTAGCATGGTTTTTGAAATTTTGATCTTGCATAGTTGGTTGTTTTGCTAAAATTAGACAATGTTTGAAACATAAGAATAACTATTTCAAGAATATTGCTTGTTTTAAGTAAATTCATAGTCATAATAACCCTTCAAGAACTTAGAACTACTTAAAAAAATTAAAATATAATCATATGAAAAAAAATACGAACCAACTTATCAAAATTATGCTAGGGTCATTTATTGCAATAGTGGCCTTTAGTTGTACGCAACCCAAAAC
>JABMML010000146.1 GCA_013205585.1 Chitinophagaceae bacterium
AATTCACCCACTTTGTCTTTTGCTTGGTATAAAGATTTTATTCTGCCCGGTAAACTTTCAATGGCTTTAGCGGCGTCAATAGATGCCACTTTAGTTTTTACGCGCGGCTCGTATTCAAAAGTTTTTAAATTCAGTGTTAATATTTCTTTTGAAGTAGCTGTTTTTATTTTCTTAAAAAATCCTTGGCCAGTTTTATCCCCTAACCAATTTTGCGCTACCATTTTTTCTAACCAAGGGGGTAAAGTAAAAATATCTTTGGCTTCATCATTCGGACAATTCGCCGCCACACCTGCGGCAACCTTTACTAAAGTATCTATACCTACTACATCGGCAGTTCTAAAAGTAGCCGACTTAGGACGGCCCATTAAAGGCCCTGTGATAGCTTCTATTTCATCAATACTTAATTCTAATTTTTCCATGATATGTAAAACGCTCATCATGCTGAAAACCCCAACCCTGTTGGCTATAAAAGCAGGTGTATCTTTACAAAGCACAGTTGTTTTACCTAAAAAAACATCACCATAATGCATATGAAAATCAATAATGGCAGGATCGGTTTTAGCGGTAGGAATAATTTCAAGTAATCTTAAATAGCGTGGAGGATTAAAAAAGTGCGTTCCACAAAAATGCTTTTGAAAATCTTCGCTGCGTCCCTCGGCCATTAAATGAATAGGAATACCAGATGTATTAGAACTTACTAATGTACCTGGCTTTCTAAATTTCTCTACTTGGTCGTAAATTATTTTTTTAATATCTAAACGCTCTACCACCACTTCAATAATCCAATCCACATTTGCAATTTTCGCCATATCGTCGGTGAAATTGCCAGTGCTAATATTGGATGCAAATTTTTGTAAGTATAAAGGAGAGGGGTTTGATTTAATTGCTGCTTGCAAAGAACTATCTACTAATTTATTTCTTTCTTTAGCAAGCTTGCTTTCTTCAGTACCCGGATTCAACATATCTAATAATAATACTTCTACACCCACGCCTGCAAAATGACAAGCAATGCGAGATCCCATTACTCCACTTCCTAAAACGGCTACTTTTTTGATTGAACGTTGCATAAATAAAGCATTTTTGTAAAATTAGTTAGTTATGCAACTATTTTCAAAAAAACTTTCCATTTTTGGGTATTTTTTTTGCCACTGGTTGCGTCATTTGACCTTTTAACAAATGCGCCTTGTAGGTAGGGGGCTTTGAACTACATTTGTATTATGCAAGTTGATAGTAAATTAGTTAGCCACTTGGCCCATTTATCTAGGTTGAATGTAGCGCCTGAAAAAATGGATAAATTAGTGGCCGATATGCAGGATTTAGTGGCATTTGTAGAAAAACTAAATGAATTAGACACCACAGGTATTGACCCGTTAATGCATATGGGTGATGCTAAAAATGTGCTGCGTGGCGATATCGTGGAGGGTTCTATTTCAAGAGCCGAAGCCTTGCAAAATGCCCCTGATGCAGACGGGTCATTCTTTAAAGTACCTAAAGTAATACGTAAATAAAATAGTATGTCATCAGTTATTGAATTAAGAGAGCTTGAAAAAAGTTATTTCATGGCGGGTCAGGCCATTCCTGTATTAAAGGGTATCAACCTTGATATTCTTAAAAATGAATATGTAGCCTTAATGGGCCCATCGGGTAGTGGTAAGAGTACACTTATGAATATTTTAGGTTGCTTGGATTCTCCTACAAGTGGCATGTATAATTTGAGTGGACATGATGTAAGTAAAATGACCGATGACGAACTAGCAGGTATTAGAAATGTGGAAATTGGTTTCGTATTCCAACAATTTAATTTACTACCTCGCTTATCAGCTGCTGAAAACGTAGCACTTCCTTTAGTATATGCAGGTGTCTCCAAAAAAGATAGATTAGAAAGAGCCTTGGTGGCACTTGAAAAAGTGGGCTTGGCAGATAGAAGTCATCATAAATCCAATGAATTAAGTGGAGGTCAAATTCAACGTGTGGCCATTGCACGCGCCTTGGTGAATAACCCTTCTATTTTATTAGCGGATGAACCAACCGGAAACTTAGACTCTAAAACTTCGGTGGAAGTCATGGAGCTTTTTGGAAAAATACATTCTTCAGGTAATACGGTCATTTTAGTAACCCATGAAGAAGAGATTGCGCGTTATGCACATAGAGTAGTTCGTTTAAGAGACGGTCATGTGGAAACTGATATGATAAATAAGAACTTTTCTCATTTCTAGTATTCTTATTTGAACTTTATTTTATTAGTTTTGTTAATATCAAAGCCCCGGGGTCTGTCAAAGATTTTTAAAGCAGGGTTTATAATAGCATTATGAAAATTTATACAAAAGCAGGCGATTTAGGTAGTACCTCATTAATAGGAGGCACCCGTGTTCCTAAAAGTCATATTCGTATTGAATCATATGGTACTGTAGATGAGCTAAACTCTTTCATTGGTTTATTAAGCGATTTAGTTACCGATGCAGAAATTAAAATAGTCTTAAAAGAAGTACAGGACAGATTATTCACAGTGGGATCCTCTTTGGCCTGTGATCCGGATAAAGAACCTTCTTTAAAAATTCCCGATTTAAAAGAAGAAGATATTACTTATTTAGAATCTTTAATGGATAAGATGAACGAAGTCTTGGAGCCCATGAAATCATTCATACTACCAGGCGGTCATCAAGCTATTTCTACTGCGCATATTGCGCGTTGTGTTTGTCGTAGAGCAGAACGTTGGTGCGTGAATTTACAAGAAGAAGATTTATTTGTAGAACCGATGGTCATAAAATATTTGAACAGACTAAGTGATTACTTATTTGTCTTATCAAGATACATTGGTCATTTAAATGGGGTACCAGATTCTCCTTGGAAACCAAGAGTGTAAACAAGAGTATATAAGATACAGCTCTTATAAAAACTTCCCGTCTTTCATTGTTAAACTACGATTGCTTAAACTGGCAAGCGATTCATTGTGCGTTACAATTAAAAAACTTTGGTTCATTTCGTTTTTCAAACGAATAAATAATTGATGCAAAGCGTTTGCATTTTCGCTATCTAAATTTCCCGTAGGCTCATCAGCAAAAATAATTGTAGGGCTATTTAATAATGCACGGGCCACCGCAACTCTTTGTTGTTCTCCACCCGATAAACTATGTGGTTTTTTATCCATTTTATCTGCAAGGCCCATAAAGTCTAAAAGTTCTGAAGCCTTTTGTTGAATTTGTTTGGAAGGCATTTTGGCAATCCAACCTGGGATAGAAACATTTTCAATGGCCGTGAATTCGGGTAGTAAATGGTGGAACTGAAAAACGAAGCCAATTTTTTGATTTCTGTAATGGGCTAGTGCCGTTTCAGATAACTGGGTGATATCTTGATCCTCAAAAAATACCTGTCCTTTGTCTGCTTTTTCTAAACTGCTTACAATGTATAAAAGAGTTGATTTGCCGGCACCTGAGGGCCCAACAATACTTACCAATTCCCCTCGCTTAAGTTCCAAGGAGACGCCTTTGAGCACAGATACGGGCCCGTATTGCTTCCATATGTCCTTGGCTACTAGTAGATTTGGCGATTGATCCATGCTACAAACCTAGCAATTCCCGGTCAATTTTGACAAAATTTAAAGATTTGTTTACATCCTGTAGAAAAAACAGATTTGGTTATATCATTTATACGGCTACTTTTGCAAAAAATAACGCTATGTTTTGGACTTTAGAATTAGCCGGCTTTTTAGAAGAAGCTCCTTGGCCAGCAACCAAAGATGAATTGATTGATTATTCAATTAGAAGTGGTGCTCCCATTGAAGTAGTAGAGAACTTGCAAGAGTTAGAAGATGAGGGAGAAGTATATGAAAGTATTGAAGATATTTGGCCAGACTACCCAAGCCACGAAGATTTTATGTTCAACGAAGACGAGTACTAAATTCCCTAAAAGGTCAACTTAAAATAAAGCAACATCAAACTTAATATAAGTACAATGGTATTGGCCACCAGTACAGGTTTGCTTTGAATTAAATAAGCGTAGGTTAGCCATACAATACAACTAAAGTTCACAATAATTATCATAAGTAGGCTAAGGCTTTCTACATTTTTTGTTTCCCAAGTTAAATAAACCTGTGGTACAAAAGTGATACAGCTAAGCAGTGAGCCAAAGTAGCCTATCGCTTCTACTAATTTTGGGTTAATTTCTTTCTTGTTCATTTTATCCTTCTGTGTTTAGGCTTCTGTGATACCTGCTTTTTTCATAATTAAATCACTTACACCAGTAGTAGAGTAACCACCATCATGGAATAAATTTTGCATTGTCACCATTTTAGTTAAATCAGAAAATAAAGTCACGCAATAATTAGCGC
>JABMML010000147.1 GCA_013205585.1 Chitinophagaceae bacterium
ATAAAATAAAAAATTTACAATGAAAAAATTTTTAATTGCCACGGTATTATTCGTTTTTGTTTTCAATTTGAATACAAAAGCACAAACAACTCAAGATAAAAGAATTAGAGTTGTAGCTGTATTTGCACACCCTGATGACGCTGATTCTAAAATGAGCGGAACAGCTGTACTTTTAGCTAAAATGGGCGTTGCTGTAAAATTTGTTGCTTTAACAAATGGTGACGCTGGTCACTATGCAGAAGGGGGTGGTGTATTAGGACAAAGAAGAAGAGCAGAAGCACAGCGTGCTGCAAAAAAATATGGTATCGATGAATATGTGGTATTAAATAACCATGATGGTGAATTATTACCAGACTTGAATGTTAGAATGCAAGTGATTCGTGAAATCAGAAAATGGAATGCTGATGTGGTTTTAGGCTTACGTCCTAATGATTATCATCCTGATCATAGAAATGCAGGTAAGTTGGTAGAAGATGCGTCTTATATGGTTGCTGTTCCTAATGTTGCTGCTGATGTGCCCGCATTAAAAAAGAATCCTGTTTTTTTATATATGCAGGATAATTTTAAAAAGCCTAATCCATTTAGTCATGACATTGTAATTGGTATCGATGAAGCATTAGATCAAAAAGTGGATGGTTTAAATGAACATACTTCTCAAATGTATGAGTGGTTACCATGGATTGCAAATGGCGGCGAAATAGATCCTAAAGTTCCAAAAGATCCAGCAGAAAGAAAAGCTTGGTTAAAAGGTCGTTGGATGGAAAGAACCATGAGCCCAGCTCAAAAAGCTGGTATAGGTAAATGGTACTCTCCAGAAAAAGCAGCTAGCTTTAAATATGCAGAATCATTTGAGATCACAGAATACGGATTACAGCCAACAGAGGCTGATATTAGAAGATTATTCCCAATGTTATCCAACAAATAAGTTTAAATATTTAATTTGAAAAAGAATAACGTTTTACTACTCATTATCTTTCAATTTATTTTGATAAATAATGTAGTAGCTGCTGAGAAAATTCCTTTACTGATTGAAAAAAATGTTCCTGGCGCACCACAATTACTAGGTATACCATTTCCAAAAGATAAATTACAATCAAGTGATAATGTAAGGGTTTTAAATTCTATAGGAGAAGAGATTCCTTCTCAAATTACTATTGTGAATACTTGGGAGCCAGCTTCGACAAGTGTTAAATGGGTATGGGTATTTTTCTTTTCTGATACTCAAAATAAGTATAGTGTTGAATTTGGATCAGATGTGGTTCGCAAAGAATTTACTGGAGACCGCTTAATTGTAGAAAACAATCAAAGACCCTATGGTAGAGTTCGAGTGAACACAGGACCATTACAATTTACCATTAATAAACTTGGTGGTGGTTTTTTAGATAAGGTTGAATTGGATTTAGATCGTAATGGCTTTGATGATAAAGACTTAATTGCGGAGTCTAGTAAAACAAAAGGTAGTTTTTTAAATATATTAGATCAATCTGGTATTGATACTTCTAGGGTTAAAATTACGCATACTGTTCAAGAAAAAGGTTCAGGTCCGTTACATGCTATTATTAGAATTGAGGGGGACTATTTATACAATAAAAAAGACAATAATAGTTCACCTTTTGTGATGCGTATTCATGCTTATGCTGGTAAATCTTATATTAAAGTTTTACATAGTATCGTGTATACAGGAGACCCAGATATGCATAAAAAAGTAGTAGGAGAGTATGCATCTGTTGCGACACAAAATAAAAGTATTGTAGATGAAAATGCATTAAAGAATGATCCAGGTTGGATGATACCTAATGACCAAATTAGTTCAGCTGGTTTTCAAATTAAATATTTTTTAAACGGAGACAAGCAATTTAAAACCGGAAACTTTGATGGTAGTTGGACTGCACCAGGTGTTGAAAAAATAGTTGAATTAAATAATCTTAAAAATGAATCTATTTCACTTGTTCAAACAGGCCCTAATTTAAATAGCTTACCAGCTTTAAATACCACTACGCCAACGGTTCAAACAAAAGGTTTTGAGGGTAGTTTAAAATTGAATCAGAAAGAAATATTTAAAAAAGACAAGGCCTCTGGCTGGATCACCCTTTCAGATACTAAATGGGGAATAGGTGTAGGCATTCGTAACTTTTTTGAGGAGTACCCTAAGGAAATTGCAATTCAAGGAGATAGTAATTTTCTATACACTTATATCTGGTCTCCAACTGTGACGCCAATGGCTTTTGCAAGAGCAACAGGCATGCCTGATAGTGAAATGCTAGGTAATTTTGCACAAGGTTTGGCCAAGACCACAGAATTTGTATATGATTTTTATGATGCCAAAACACCACATGCTGAAATTCTAAAACAATTGAATTATTTTTTAGATCCACCAGTGACGCATGCAAATGCTGACTGGTATTCAAAAAGTAATGTATACGGAGATTTTTCAGTTCGTTCAGAAAAAAATCCTGAATTAGAACGCTCTTTAGATTATAAGTTTGAATGGATGAAGTTCAACCAAAAATGGGAACCTTGGTATGGAATGTTAAACTACGGAGATTTCCAAACTTATTACATTAAGAATAAGTGGAGCACCTGGACCAATAATGAACCAGCAAACGATTTTATGTGGTGGCTGGAATTTATGAGAACGGGTAATAGAGATTATTACCTTACAGCTCAATCAAATTCTGCACATGCTATGGACGTGGACAATACCCACTGGCCAGCACCCAAAAAATACCTAGGAGAAACCAATAATTCAGTCGACTTTTTTGATAACAAAGAAAAAGGAAGTATTGGTGCAAGTCCATATCTAGGAATGGGTAGAAGGCATGCCAGTCAACATTATACTTCCTTATTATCTGCGCACGTATGGGTGCAGGGCTGGATTGCTTCTTATTTATTAACGGGCAACCATCGGGGACTTGATGTGGCGGAACAAACAGGCGATTTGCATTTAAGAAGAATTTGGGGAGACCATGATTTACGCGGTAGAAGATTGTATTTATCTGTTTGGAATTTATCAGAGATATATGATGTAAATAAAAAAGAAAAATATTTCACTGAATTGAATGATCGAGTAAAAATAATGTTAGAGCTGCAAAAATCATCTGACCAAGGTGGAAATTTAGTGATTGACAGATATGGTTATTCTCAGATTTATGTTTCACATGGTTTGTATAAGTATTATCAAATGACCGGGGATGATAAAATTAAAAGAGCATTAATTACACATATCAAATGGCAGAGAGACAATCCTTCTGTAAATCATCAAATGGAATCCTTATTGGCTACTTTGCATGGTTTGTCTCTAGGCTATGAATTTACTAAAGACCCTAGTTACTTAAAAGAAGCAATCAAACGCGCACAAAATTTGGTAACAGATAAATTACCCTTAAATTTTAATGAGTATAAAAATCAAAAAGATTTATCCGACGCATTAGAAAAAGTGAGTCATCTACCTGATGATAAAGAAAGTTTCAGAAGAGAAGCTATCTGGAAAATAACCAATGGCTTGCGCATATTTGGATGGACCCATATGTTTGGCATTCCTTATTTACAAAGCAAAATGGATAAAGCCAATTTGAATATCAAATCAAAATAGACTTGAAGAACTTAACACAAATTGAATTCCCTGTGATTGATATTATATGGAGTGCAAAGGATTATTGTTGGGACACTAAAAAGAATAGTGAGGATAATGTGAAGGAGGGGGGTAAAGAATCGTGAAATAATGTTGAGAAAACAAAACGGGAATAGAATAATAACAGCCAAATAATAGTGAGGAAACAGAGAGGAATGTCGAAAATCATAAAATAAGAATTAAATTTACATTACTAAATTTATAAATATGAAAAAGGTGATTTTTTTATTTTTCGGATTTCTATTAATTTCCTTTTTATCCTTTGCTCAAAATACCCCTTATTTAAAACCAGGAAACTGGAAAGGAGTTATATACAGATTAGATGGGAATTCGGTTCCTTTTAGTTTTAATATTGCTTTGGTAAAAGATAAAACAATAATTACTTTAATCAATGCAGAAGAATTAATTATTGTGGATGATTTTAAGAAACTATCTTCCGATTCTTTATTAATTACGCTTCCTTATTTTAATGCTAGTTTTGAAGTGGCAACTTATAATGCTGATCAATTGGAAGGATATTATATAAAGACACTTAATGGAAAGCAAATAAAGGCATCCTTTATTGCTAATTGGAACCAACCAAGATTTATTGATTACAAGCCTTCTAAATATGATGCCTCTGGAACTTGGGATGTATTGCTAACTAATAATCAAACCAATAAGATTATGCAATCTGTGGGTACTTTTAAACAAAATGTCGAGGGTAAAGTAACTGGTTCTTTTTTAACACCCACTGGTGATTATAGATTTTTAGAAGGCCTTGTTTCAGGGGATACCTTAAAACTTTCTGCATTTGATGGTGAAAGAGTAATTTATTTTGAAGGACGATTTATTAATAGTACTACTATTATAGAGGGTAAATTAATTGCAGGCTTTGGAGGAAGTTCAAAATGGGAAGCGAAAGCTAACCCAACTGCAAAGCTACCAAATGAATATGATTATTCTAAAATGAGACCTGGAAATACAAAGCTTGATTTTAAGTTTAAGGATCTCGATGGTAAAATAGTTTCTCTTACAGATGATGAATTCAAAAACAAAGTAGTAGTTATACAATTATTCGGTTCTTGGTGTCCAAATTGTATGGATGAAACAAGATTTATTACTGATTATTATAAAAAGAATCGTTCTAGAGGTGTAGAGGTAATTGCCTTGGCCTATGAAAGATATGATAATCCTTTAGAGGCAAATTTTGCATTAAAGAAATATAAAAAACAATTTGGTATTCAGTATCCAATTTTAGATACGGGAGTGGAACCCAGCGACCCATTTAAAGCTGAAAAATCATTACCACAGATTGATAAAATAGCAGGGTATCCTTCTACCATTTTTATAGATCGAAAAGGGGAGGTAAGAAAAATTCATACTGGGTTTTCTGGGCCAGCTACAGGTCAATTTTATATCCAGTATATTTCGAACTTCAATAAATATATGGATGAGTTAATTGCTGAAAAATTAAATTAAGTAATAATGGCTATCAATTTGGTAGCCTTTTTTATTTTCATAGGTTACTCAAATAAGGGTAATTTTCTTATTTCTCTTATGCGTATATGACAGAATCGGATACTATAAAAAAAGAGTAAATCTTTAAAGGTTCCCCTAATAAGTTCCCCTAACACAAATAAAAAATCCCTATTATATTGATTAACAATATAATAGGGACTAATAGTTGCTGTAGGGGGAGGGATCGAACCTCCATGTGGCAGTTAGTTGTAGCACAAAGTTCAGTGGTCGACCCTGGTCGTCCCGATTACTCTGGACGGCTCTATGCTATATTTATCCCGTTATCCACGCCTTCGAGACAAGAAGGTACGTATGCCTAAATTTCGTCACCCCACAGTATTAAGAACTTATCATTTGAGGTTTTTCTATTGATTTCCCTTATTTGATAAATCAAAACTAAAGTATTGGCCTTTATGTTGCAAATATTTTAAATATTTTGTTTAAAATATAGAAAATAATTAATAAATTGCCATATTATTTAAAACTATATAAATATGGAGCTTAAAATCAACCCTAAATTAAACATTGACAAAAGCATAGATAAGCTGGATTTGCAAATTATTCAAGCCATGATG
>JABMML010000148.1 GCA_013205585.1 Chitinophagaceae bacterium
CTTGAAAGCTAAATAAGCTAAACCTGTATTCATAGAATCCGAAGAAACCTAAAAAAGGCAGTAGCAAGCCCATAAGAACTCCTATAATATAATTATCTTTTCGCATCATATTAAAACAAATTCAATTGAAATTACCATTTCCATTTTTTAGAAAGCTTTTCCTTAATGACATGATTGGTCAAATCAAATTGAACAGGTACCACACTCACATAATTATTTTTTAAAGCCCAAACATCGGTATCTTTTGATTTATCAAAATTCACAAACTCGCCCGTTAGCCAATAGTATTTTTTTCCATGTGGGTCGGTTCTTTCAATAAACTTCTCATCATATTTAGCATAAGACTGCTTGCAAATCTTAATTCCTTTTATTAAACTAGTAGCCACTTTAGGAATATTTACATTTAAACATAAATGCTTATCCAAGTTTTTATCGGCTAGTAATTGCTTTACGATAATACGCGCATAATGTTTTGCTGCGGTAAAATCGGCGTCAAGACTTAAATCTAAAAGACTAAAGCCAATACTTGGAATACTTTCAATAGAGGCTTCCAAAGCTGCTGACATAGTGCCGGAGTAAATCACATTAATAGAGTGGTTAGCGCCATGATTAATACCACTTAAGCAAATAGTGGGTTTATGATGTAATACTTTATCTACTGCTAATTTTACGCAATCAACAGGCGTACCACTGCAAGTATAGGCTTCCACTCCGTCAACTATATGTGCTTTTTGTAATCTTAAGTGATGACCCAATGTGATAGCATGACCCATACCGCTCTGAGGTTTATCTGGGGCTACTACTATAATTTTACCAAGGTCCTTTACTGCTTCAACAAGCGCCTTAATGCCAGGGGCGCTAATACTATCATCGTTCGTAATTAATATAACGGGTTTCTCTGTTTTACTCTTTGCCATACTGCAAGTTACCAACAACGGGTCTTGCAACAAAATAAGTTACCGCTTGGAGAAAGAGGGTGGCCCAAAGTTGAAAGGCTGAACTTATTATTATCGGATATGGGTTTATTTTAAAAATTACTAAAAATAAGTATGAAATAATTTGGTAATACTAAAAATATTAGTAAATTGCACTAAAATAATTAGTTATGTCATACGCAGGAAAGAATTTAAAATACATCAGAAAGCAGCGCGAATGGACACAAGAAGAAATGGCCAATCAGCTTCAAATTAAGCGTTCTTTAGTAGGCGCCTATGAAGAAGAGCGCGCAGAACCAAGGCTCGAGGTAATGGAGTCTATTTGTGCTCTATTCTCTATTAATTTGGAGCAGTTCCTATTCCAAGACTTATCCCTAACGGGGTCTATGGATGGGGATGGAGAAGGCAGTTCAGGAAATAGTTCCAAGAATAATTATCTAGAGCGCAGACGCTCCCTTAAATCGGATAAATCAAAGTCATTAGCACCCATTGTTCCCTTTGTACCTGTTAAGGCAGCAGCGGGTTATTTGGCAGGCTACGCCGACCCTGAATTCCTAGACGAGTTGAATACTTTCACTTTACCTATGTTGGCACCAGGCGACTACCGCGCTTTTGAAATTATAGGAGATAGTATGTTACCCACCCCAAGTGGTAGTGTAATTGTGGGTGAGAAGGTAGCCAGCTTTAAAGAAGTAAAAAATAGCAATACTTACATAGTTGTATCCAATTCAGATGGGGTAGTTTATAAGCGTATTATTACCAACGATGATAGGTCAAAAGAAGGAAATGGAGATAGGCTTACTTTATTGAGCGACAATCCTTTATACGAGCCATATCAAGTAAATACAACTGATATTGTAGAGATATGGAAAGCAGTCTATATCATACATAAAGCAGGGGCTCAGCCTATGTGGAATGTAGATCAATTAGCGGGTGTAGTCAATAACTTGCAAGATCAAATAACAAGCTTAAAGAATAAGTTGAATTAGAATAATTTATTCCCATTCAATAGTAGCAGGGGGTTTAGAGCTTATATCGTAAACAACTCTATTTTTACCTCTCACTTCATTGATAATGGCATTACTTACATGGGCTAAAAACTCATAAGGTAGGTGGGCCCAGTCGGCGGTCATGCCATCAACTGAGGTAACAGCTCTTAAGGCAATCGTAAATTCATAGGTTCTTTCGTCACCCATTACCCCCACACTTTTTACGGGTAGTAAAACGGTACCGGCCTGCCATACTTTTGAGTATAAATCAAACTCTTTTAAGGCATTCATATATACATGATCGGCTGCTTGTAATAAGGCCACTTTTTCTCTAGTAATATCTCCCAATATTCTAATGGCCAGTCCTGGTCCTGGAAAAGGATGTCTATTAATTAAGTTAGCAGGTATGCCTAATTCAAGGCCTACTTTTCTAACCTCATCTTTGAATAAATACCTAAGGGGTTCTACTAATTTAAGATGCATGGTGTCGGGTAAACCGCCCACATTATGGTGCGATTTAATGGTTTGAGAAGGTCCGTGTACACTTACACTCTCAATCACATCTGGATAAATTGTTCCTTGACCTAAAAATTTGGCTTCCAATACTTTAGAAGCTTCTATTTGAAATATATCTATAAATAGTTTTCCTATAATTTTACGCTTCTCTTCAGGCTCAGACTTACCTGCAAGGGCATCGTAGAACATATCCTTAGCATCAATGCCTTTTACATTTAATCCTAGGGTCTTGTATATGTCTAAAACGTCTTGAAATTCATTTTTACGTAGTACACCGTTGTCCACAAATATGCCATGTAATCGGTTCCCAATGGCTCTATGAATTAGGGTAGCGGCTACTGTGCTATCCACCCCTCCGCTTAAGGCCATAATAACATGACTATCTCCAATCTGTGCCTTCAGTTTATCTATCGTTTCTTGGACAAAGGAAGAAGGGGTCCAATTTTGCTGACAGCCACAAATACCTACCAAAAAGTTTTCAATCATCTTCTTACCCTCAGTAGAATGATATACTTCTGGGTGAAATTGAAATCCGTGAAGGCTATGGCCATTATCCTGTTTTTTTCTAAAGGCAGCTACAGGAATACTCTCTGTATCGGCTAAGAGTTCAAAATTTGCGGGCAGTTGGGTAATGGAATCGCTGTGGCTCATCCAGACCTGACTATTATTGGGAATTGCTTTGAATATAATGTCTTCTTTTTGGATGCGTAATTGTGCGCGTCCGTATTCTCTTTTATTTGATTTTTCCACCTTGCCCCCAAAGTTTTTGGCACTTAATTGTGCTCCATAACAAACGGTTAAAACAGGCAGTTTGGCGAGGATGGCTTCTATATCAACATTGGGTGCATCTGCTTCGTTAACACTGGCAGGAGAGCCACTTAAAATGACACCTTTTAGCGTACTATCAAATTCAATGGTAGTATTAAAGGGCTTGATCTCGCAATACACATTGGCTTCTCTTACAGCACGTGCTATAAGCTGTGTATACTGGCTTCCGAAGTCTAGGATGAGGATTTTTTCAGTCATGTGGCGAAGATACATAAAAAAAATCCCGCTCAGAATGCTCGGAGCGGGATGGGTATAATAGCTTTATAACTTAGTTAAGTTAATGTCTAGTTTATTTATTTAAGCTTTTGCTTTAGTAGCAGTTTCTTTTGAAGCAGTATGCTTCGCTAATTTGCTTTTTAAATTAGCCGCTTTGTTCTTATGGATAATGCCACGCTTGGCTAATTTATCAATTTGAGACATGATATTAGGTAACTTCTCGTCGTATACTTTTTGATCATCTACGATCTTTAATTCACGAATAGCGTTACGGGTAGTTTTACCATAATAACGGTTTCTATCGCGACGTTTAGTTGCTTGTCTAATATCTTTTTTGGTAGCCGAATGATTTGCCATGTACTAATATTAATTTTCAGGAGGGCAAAGGTAAGGTACTTAAGCAAATAATTAAAATTAAAATCGAAAAAAAAGTTAATTGTACATAAATAATTGATTATCAGTATATTATATATATTTTACTGACTAGGGCATTCCCCTTCATTCCTTTGTTCTTTTAAGGCTGTATTTAGCGCATTTAAACGGATATTTGCAGCACCCAAAAACAACCCGCACTCATTTGGAAATTACAATTGATAAATACCACCACTCACATCAGAACGTAGCAGATAAATTAGTGAGAGAATACGAGGGGCCCACCCCTTTTGCCTTGTATTTAAAAACATATTTCGCTGCCAATAAAAAACACGGCAGCAAAGATCGTAAAAGCATTAGCGCTATTTGTTACGAATATTTTAGAAAATTAAGTGTCGCCTTTCCTTTGCAAAATTTTATTTCTTCAGCTATTGATATTCCAAAATTTACCGCCTCTCATTTACAACAACCTTTATTATTTATTCGGGCAAGGCCTGGTAAAAAAGAACTCGTAAAAGCAAGTTTAGAAAAAGCGGGACTATTTTTTGAATCCATTGGAGATATGGCATTCGCATTACCTAATACAAGTTCGCTTCAAAATATTATTTTACTGAACAAAGAAGCGGTCATTCAAGATATTAATTCGCAAGCGTTAGCCTCTTTATTAAAACTAATTCCTATTTCAGAAAAGCCGCTGGTGGTTTGGGATGCTTGTGCAGCGAGTGGAGGAAAATCTATTTTAATAAAAGATACCATGCCCTCTGTGCAATTGCATGTATCTGATATTAGAGAGAATATTTTATTTAATTGTGAAAAGCGTTTAAAAGAAGCAGGTATTCAACCCGCCTCTTTGCAATTAGTAGATATTACTTTGCCCTTTGCCATTAAAAAACAATTCGACTTTATTTTTGCCGACTTGCCTTGTTCAGGATCGGGTACTTGGGGTAGAACGCCTGAAAATTTATTAGGCTATAAAGAAGCGCAACTAATTACAATGACCGAATTGCAAGAAAATATTTTGCATCATTTAATGCCTGCCATAAAAGTAGGAGGCTACCTATTAGCAGCTACTTGCTCGGTATATAAAAATGAAAACGAAGACCAAATAGAAAAATTAGTAGCTAGCGGTAAATTTAAATTAATAGCGAGGCAGTACTTTATGGGCTATGATAAGCACGCCGATACACTGTTTGGTGCCTTGCTGCAAAAAACTTCAAATTAAAATAGACGTATAGAATAGAAGTATAAAATAGTTGTTGACTATCGCTTCTTCTGTGTTTATTATGACTTCGAAAGACTTGGAAATAATTGGCCACTTTGAATAATGC
>JABMML010000149.1 GCA_013205585.1 Chitinophagaceae bacterium
CCATTTTGGTACCAAGTTTCTGCACTTTGACCAGTAATCCAACCTCTGTGCGCTGCTTCAGCCATATTAAAACACATTTCTTGATAACCTACTTGTGTAGTTGTTTCTGCAGTATAGGTTTGATAGTAACGTTTACGATTGATAAATGAGTATTTACCTATGTTCGCATTGGCGCTCATTTCAGCTAAATCTTCTCCAGAACCTGCACCCATAAATGCATCATATGAATTTGGTAATTTACCCGCAGTCACTAATGCAGCAGCTGGTTCAGCTACGAAGAAAGTTCTTGGATCTTTTAAGGTAGTTAAGTTTCCTAAATAAGTAGATGACATGTTATAACGAGTAGCATCAAATCCAAAATTATCTGGGTTAGTTGAGTACTTGTTATATTGGTTGTTGTATACAAAAGTTAAGTTATCTGCATCGCTAGCAAAAACTGGGTATTTAGTTGCATTGCTAATTGTTTCTGCAAACTTAGTTTTAATGGCTAAATCTGTATCTGCTTCTTTATTAGACAATTGAATTAAAACTCTTAGCTTAAATGTATTCACCGCCTTTTGCCATTTAGACAAATTATTGCCATAATAAAAATCACTTGCTAATACATAGTTGGTTGTTTTTAAAGAACCCATTTCTGTGTTGGCTTGTTCCAAATAAGTTAAAATTTGTTGAAACACCTGCTTTTGTGAATCATACTTAGGTGTTACATTATCTAACCCTTTAAGGGCTTCAGATACTGGAATATCACCCAAGTTCATGGTTAAGTCATATAAATAGAATGCTTTTAAGAACTTACCAATGGCAGTATAAGGATTCGGTGCAGCAACAGATTTTGAAGCTTCAGATTCCATTTGTGCAATATTCTTCAACATGTTATATCCGTTGAAAGAATAGCCTGTCCAGTTATACTCTTGGTTTCCATAATATGCATAGTTACATACATAATATTGGTTCCATCTTTGGTTACTATTAAATGCACCCTCATTAAAATCTAATAATACACTGTTTAGTATTAAGTTGGCTGGTACACTTGTTGCTCTGTTAGGATCAGCAGTTAGAGAATCGAAAGACTTGTTACAAGCTGAGATTGAACCTATAACAAGGACTAAGGTTAGTATTTGAATTATCTTTTTCATATTTTATTGGTTTTCTTTATTTAAAAAATGAAGTTTAAATTGATACCATAAGATCTTGTAGTTGGTGTTTGCAAATTAATAGAAGGCTCACCAGGATACTGATCAATATCAACATCATTAAATTTCGAATCTGGCATCCAGTATAATAAGTTTCTTGCTACTAGAGATACAGTTGCTTTTTTGAAAATAGACTTTTGAACCATCGTAGTTGGTAATTCATAAGTCAATACAACTTCTCTTAATTTAAAGAATGTTTTACTCATTATGTTTGGCTCAGGAATACCGTGTACACGGCTAACGTAATCTTGGATAAAAGTTTTAGTGGCGTTAGGAGTAAATGTTAATGCATCATAATTAGTAATTTTACCAGTTACCGCATCATATTTTGGAGTTCCAGAAGCTACTTGAACACCTTCACCTACATAAGATTTAACTCCTTTGTAATCTTGGTATCTTGCAGTACCATAAGCCCCTTGGATTGTTTCTATATGACGACCACCTTGGAATGTTTTCTTTCTAACATAATCTTCCATTATACCACCTACACGACCATCCACTTGTAAGTTTAAAGTGAAAGCTTTGTAGCTTACTTTATTATTTAAACCCCATACATAATCAGGATTAGAATTACCTGCAAATTGAGCTACAGGTAAAACTACTGGACGACCACCGCCATCATTGATAATTTGACCGTCTTGAGTTCTAGCAAACTTTCTGAAGTAAACTGCATCTGTTCTCATACCCTTTGTGTAAAAAGTATTTAATGCATTCACACCTGTTGGTAATTCTTCTAAGATATTTTTGAAAGTACCTACGTTCAAAGTCACATCCCAGTTAATGCCATTTGCTTTTCTAATGATTGCACCATTGATAGTGAAATCATAACCAGTTCTTTTAGTTTTCGTACCATTCACTACATAAGAAGCATAACCAGAAGCTTGTGAAATAGATTTAGAGAAAATTTGAGGACCATCTAAGTAACTAAAATAAGTTGCTTCAATGCCTAATCTATTGTTAAACATTCTTGTCTCCACACCAAACTCTAAGTTAGTTCTATCATCAGGCTGTACATCGCTATCTAATAAAGTATTCGTAAAAGCAGCTTGTGTAGTATTATTGTAACCAATGCCAGTTGAGTATACACCAGCATAAGTATAAGTTGGACCACCATAAGTTGAAGAGTATTGCTCACCATAACCTACAGGGAAACCATTATTAGGTGTAGAACCAATGAAATCAGATACGAAACTACCACCCCCTCTAACTTTTGCATAAGAAGCTCTTAACTTTAAGAAGTTAACTTGCTTAGGCATTGTTAAGTAATCACTCAATACAGTACTTAAGTTGAATGAAGGATAGAAGAATGAATTATTGTCTTTTGCTAAAGCTGATAATTGGTCATTACGGCCTGTAATATTCAAATTAGCATATTTACTTGCTTCAATATCTACAGAGTATAATAATGATCTTACTCTCATCTCAGATGCAAAATTATAAGCCAAAACAGGGTTTCTACTGTTTGCAAAATTGTAAACATTAGGAACGTTTAAATAATTTGTTGAAGTAAAGTTAGAGTTATAGTTGAACTGTCTTAAGTTACCACCTGCGAAACCATTGATGTTAAAGAAATTAGCAATTTCTGGAGTTCTGAAATTTGCACGGAATTCATTATTGGTTTCAAACATGTTTCTCTTGTCTTCTCTATAATCACCTTTACCTTCTTCTCTACCATAAGG
This sequence comes from Chitinophagaceae bacterium, assembly GCA_013205585.1. Taxonomy (GTDB): domain Bacteria; phylum Bacteroidota; class Bacteroidia; order Chitinophagales; family Chitinophagaceae; genus Sediminibacterium. The sequence continues at coordinate 2,873 of JABMML010000149.1, forward strand.
ATGTGCAGAGAAAGGCATTTTTTCATTTCTCATTAAATCATAAGTAGTTGCAGATGTTCTTGCGAATAAATCAACATACTTATTCATTTTATAAGTCAAACTTGTATAAGCATAGATATCATTTTTGTAATGACCTCTTGTCCACTCATAAGCCATAAAGTAAGGGTTATGGTATCTTTGATATTCCGCATAGATACTTTGAACACCTTCTTTACCTGGCTGCCAGTAGTTTCTCATATCATCCATACTCCAATCAGCACCACCCCAAATAGTAATATTATAAATTACAGAGTTAGGGCCGTAGTTTACGTCTGGGAAATTATCAGAATATTGTCTGCTATAGTTAATATTCGCATCTAAAGTTAATTTAGAGTTGAATCTTAAAGTAGAAGCCAAATTTAAATTTGTAATATTCATGCTTGTATTTGGCAAAATACCTTTGTTGTAAGTATTACCTAAAGAGAATCTTAAATCAGACTTTTCAGTAGAAGACGCAATTGAAAGGTTTGTAGTATTTAAAACACCTGATTCAATAAAACGTTTTAAGTTGTCCTTACCACGCGCTACCCAAGGTGTTGAAGATCTCTTTCCAGTGATTGGATCAACAGGGCTATCGTACTGAGGAATTAATTGTCCTTCGAATTTTGGTCCCCAAACGTCGTAATCCGCATCGTTTGTTCCAGCACCATTACCATCCACGAAAGCATAAGTACCATGGTCACCAGGACCATACTCATCTTGAGTTTTTGGTAAAGCAATAAAACCATTTTGTACAGTTGTACTTGTATTTAATTCTACAGAATATCCTCTTTTATCTTTAGTACCTTTTTTTGTATTAATGATAATAGCACCATTTTGACCTCTGTAACCATATAAGGCAGAAGCCACAGGTCCTTTTAACACGTTATAAGACTCGATATCATCTGGGCTAATGTTCCAAGTATCAGAGTTGATAGGCACACCATCCACTACAATTAAAGTTACACGACCACCTCTTAAAACTAAGTTGGGTATTCTTAACATTTCTTGGTTAAGACCTACTGTTAAACCAGCCACCTTACCTACTAAGTTATTAATAGGATTCACCTCTCTTGCTTTCACTAATTCAGCACCTTTAACATCTTGAGTAGAGTAACCTAATTTCTTTTTTTCTTTTTTGATACCCAAGGCAGTTACAACCACTTCGTTTAAAGATTCGTCTACTTTAACTAAGGCTACTACTAAATCACCAGCACTTGCAGTCACTGATTGAGTTTGGTAACCCACATAGCTAACTACAATGGATGCTTTATTAGGTACATTGTTAATTGCAAAAAGACCATTCGCGTCTGTACGAACAGACTGGCTTTGTCCTTTTACTAAAACAGTTGCAGCTTCTAAAGCTAGTTTTGTTTCACCATCAATTACCTTTCCTTTAATTTGAATGTTTTGCGCTAATGAGGCAATACTCAAGCCCAACAACATTAGTGGTGTCAAAAACCACTTTAAAATAACTTGTTTTGATATCATATTTTAAATTTTGAAGAACAAATCTATTGTCAAAACTTTAACATACTCAGTTTCCTATATTAACTTAAGATGATGAAATTGTTACCCAAATAATTCTACACTTTTGAATAACAATAAGATAATTTAGCACAAAATGTTTTTCTTGTTTTATTATTAATAGGTTTGCGGAACCATTACTAATAATATTATATATGAAAAAAAATGTATTCTTTATTTTTACATTCTTGTTGTTTTTTATTCGAGAAGGAAATACACAAGTAGTCAATTATTTTTCCGTACCAGGATACAATGAGTTATCAAAAATTGATACCAACGCTTATTCTGTATTGCCTAGTGGCAGATATGTAAAACCTGCAGGTCAGGCTATTCGTATTTCACATGATCCATTTGGACTAGCTATTTCTCCAGATCAAAAAGTAGCTATTACCATGCATGAAAATGCAATTACTATTATTGATTTAGCCTCCATGCAGCAAAAAAGAATACCTGAATACAATAAAAACGCCTTCAACCCATTAAAAAAGGGCTCTTTTCTAGGAGTGGCCTTTAATACCAATAAAAACATTGTGTATTTAAGTGGAGGAGACGAAGGTTCTGTTATAATATATGACTATGTTCAAAATAAAAAAATTGACTCTATATTATTAGATGGTGTTTTTGGTGGTATTAAATATGAAGGTAGTTTCACCAGTGATTTAATTTACGAAGCTAAAAGAAATGAATTATTAATATTAGATAGAGGTAATTTTAGATTGGTTAGATATAGTTTAGACAATAAAAAAATTATTGCTTCCATTGCTACAGGAAGACAGCCTTTTGATTTAGCCATTTCTCCAGATCAAAAAACAGTATTGGTAGCGAATGTTGGAATGTACGCTTATCCTATAGTGGAAGGAACCACCAAAGAGAATATTCAATCTCAATATATCAACTGGCACCCTTATGGGAATAATACAAAAGAATCGATAGAAGGTAAAGTAATTGATGGAAAGAAAATTCCAGGTTTAGGAAGCCCCAATGCAGATGAATCGATGAGCGTTTTTGTAATTGACTTAGCCACCAATAAAGTAAAAGCAAAATTAAAAACCGGCATGCTACTAGGTGAACTTGTGGAAGATGCTGAGGTTATTGGAGGCGCAAGCCCGAATTCAATTGTAGTGGGAAGTAAATTCGCCTATGTAACGAATGCTACCAATGATAATATCGCAGTCATTGATTATAAAAGAGGTCGTATCGCTAAACATATTCCCATAAAAGTGGATCAAAGAATAGATAAATTAAGAGGGTTAGTACCCTTTGGTATTGATTTAACAAAAGATGAGAAATATTTATTTGTAGCACTATTAGGTTTTAATGCAGTCGCTAAAATTGATTTAGCAAGCGAAAAAACAATTGGTTTAATACCTACTGGCTGGGGAACAACGCGTGTTAAACTTTCTAATGACGATAAAACTATTTATGTAACTTCTTGTAGAGGTTTAGGTGCGGGTCCTAATGGTGGCAAGAATTTTAAAATTCCTGTGCAAGGAAGTTATATTGGCGATATTCAATTAGGGAGTTTCCAAAAAATAGAAAACCCAAGTACTGACAAGTTAAAGGCTTATACAAAGCAAACCATTGAAAATACTTTTATTGTAAAATCACAAACTGATAGCCTACCCTTACCTGTCTTACCTGGCAGCAAAGAAAGTCCTATTAAGCATATTGTATTTATTACCAAAGAGAATAGAACTTTTGATGAGGTATTTGGTCAAATGAAAAATATTAGAGGAGAAAGCGCCTTGGCTAGATTTGGTTTAGATGTAACTGTTATGGATAAAACTGGTATTGTTAAAAATGTGAATGTTACACCTAATCATCACAAAATTGCTAAGCAATTTTCATTGAGTGATAATTTTTATTGCGACAGCGATGCCTCTATTCACGGACATCATTGGATGATGGGCGTTATTCCTAATGAGTGGGTGGAAGCAAACTCAAGTACCGAAAAAACAGCCGACTACTTCTCTTCAGCTCCAGGTAGAAGGTTCCCAGGCTCTACTGGTAGTATGGATCCTGAAGATTATGCCGAAATTGGAGGTCTATGGGAAGCGCTTGATAGAAAAAAAGTTAGCTACTATAATTTTGGGCAAGCAAACGAAACAGCACATGTAAGAGAAGATTGGAGCGATACTGCTACTGGTGCTGCACATATTGTAATGGTGCCTATGCAAAAAGGAGTATGGGAAAGAACATCACATAATTTTGCAGGCTATAATACGAATATTCCAGACCAGTTTAGAATGAAACAGTTTGAAGAAGAGTTTACCAAGAAATGGTTAAATGGAAAGGATAGTTTGCCACAATTAATTACCATGATGTTACCCAATGACCACACAGCAAGTCCTAGACCAGAAGATGGATATCCCTTTACCGCTTCTTATGTGGCAGACAATGATTTAGCACTTGGCAGAACACTACATTTTTTAAGCAGAACACCCTATTGGAAAAACATGCTAGTGATTGTAACTGAAGATGACCCTCAGGGAGGAGTAGATCATATTGATGCACATAGAAGTATACTAATGATGGCAGGCCCTTATGTAAAAAAGAATTATGTATCTCAAACACATGCGAATTTTGGATCAATATTAAAAGTCATTTATAATATATTAGCAGTACCTTATGTAAATCATTATGATATTACCGCTTCTCTATTAAGCGATTTTTTTACCACAAAACCAGATTATACACCCTATAGTTTTGAATTTCCAAGCCAAGAAGTATTTGATTGGGACAAAGCAATGAAAAAGTATAACCAGCCCATAGATTGGAGAAAAATAAAACAAGGTCCTAAAATGGATAATGAGGCAGAACAGCGTTCAGAACATAATAAAACCTCTGGAACTATTATAAACAATTAAGTTGAGTCTTAGTATCAAAAGGCCAGTTTGCATTTCTTTGAATAACTGTGTTGATATTAGGTGCATTGATATTAGATGTATTGATACTAAGTAAAATTAAATAAAGTAATTTTACTTAGTATCATTTTAATTAGAGTCATGAGCATTCAAAGAAATTCAATTTTTTTAATCATATTGACTGTGTTTTTTATCAATGCAAATGCACAAAATACAGATACAAGCTATAAAACTTTAGAGTCAATTACGGTAGTGAGTCGAAATTTAAAAATTACTGAAAAAGCAAGTCCTTATTCAATCTCCAAATTAGATCAACGTCAAATAGCTTCAAGCGCATTTAGAACCACGCCTGAGGCTTTAATGGGATCAAGTGGCGTATTCATACAAAAAACAAATCACGGGGGTGGTTCCCCTTTTATTAGAGGCTTAACAGGTAATCAAACATTAATTCTGGTTGATGGCATTAGACTGAATAATTCCACATTTAGATATGGCCCCAATCAATACTTAAACACTATTGATATGTTTACGATTGATAAAATTGAAGTAGCCAAAGGCATTGGAGCCATTGAATATGGTTCAGATGCAATGGGTGGTGTTATTAACCTTTCAACGAAAGAAAATAATTATAGTAGGCGCCCCATCATACATTCGAGCAGCTTAGGTAAATTTATTTCTAGCAATATGGAACAAACTAGCAGAAGTGAAATAAGTTTTTCAAATATACAGCTAGCTATTCAAGGAGGAATTAGCTTTAGAAATTACGGAAACCTTAAAGGAGGTGGTAATGTAGGGGTTCAAAATCCAACAAGTTATAATGAAAATAATGTTGATTTAAAGGTGAAATTAAGAATTACAAAGCAAGATGAAATAATTATTGCAACGCAAAACACTATTCAACACAATGTTCCCATTTATCATAAATTAGTATTAGAAAACTACAGAATAAATGAGGTAGAAAAACAAGCACGTAATTTAAACTATGTCAAGTACAAGCATATAAATAATAATAAATGGTTTGCTGAATTTTTAATGACCGCTTCTTCACAGCGCACCATTGAGCAAAGGTCCTTACAAAAAATAAATTCAACCATTCATAGAAACGAAGCCGATACAGTTCATACCATTGGAATGACCAGTGAAATTATTTCAAAGCCAACAAAATTTTGGACCTTTAATACAGGTTTTGATTACTATCAGGATAATATATATAGCAATGCTAAGGAATTAAATCAACAAACAAATACAACAGTATTTAAAAGAGGATTATACCCCAATGCAGTAAAATACAATAACAGTTCCGTATTTAATTTACATCATTTTCAACTAGGTCGCTTATTTATAGAAACTGGCTTAAGATATAATTTTTTAAAAATAAATATTGATGATATTACTATTGGGAAAATTGTTGTGAAACCATCGGCCCTAGTTGAAAACTTAGGCATCAGTTATGCCCTCACAAAAAATAACTTTGTATATACTTCCTTCACTACAGGCTATAGGGCACCCAATATTGACGATATGGGTACCTTAGGCATTGTAGATTTTAGATATGAAATTCCAAGCTATGATTTGAAACCTGAAAAATCATTCAATACCGAATTAGGCTATAAATATACAAGCAATGAAACTAGTTTAAATGTGGCTGTATTTAATATGCAATTATCGGATATCATAACAAGGGTAAAAGTAGACGGACAAGTAATGAATGGATACAATGTTTATAACAAAAAAAATGTAGAATCGTCTTATATTAAAGGTTTTGAAGTTTCCTTTAGTAAAATTATATATCAATATTTCAATTGGACTTCCAACCTAACCTATACTTATGGCCAAAATATAACTAAGAACGAGCCCATGAGAAGAATACCTCCATTATTTGGTCAAAATAAATTAGAATGGAAGAAGGGTAAGACTGGTTTTGCATTTACACATGTATTTGCCGGCAGACAAGATAGATTAGCACAGGACGACATTGATGATAATCGAATTGGCAAACTGGGCACCCCCAATTGGAATTTAATAAATTTCGATGCATCCATTCAATTCAAACACTTGAACCTACATACAAGTTTAATAAACATATTAAACGAAAAATATAAAACCCATGGTTCTGGCGTATATGGAATGGGTCGAGCAATAGGCTTTTCTGTTCAGTGGATCTTGTAGATTTATAAAATAATTCTTTTTTTAAGGGTAGGATGTGAATTGGGCGCATTCACTGCGTTTAAAACATTAAATGACCAATCTAATTGCTTTAATATTTCTTTGGTCTTAAATTGAAGTGTAATAGTTGATTTTCCTTCAATTTCAATTAAATCGGTGTTCTCCACTAGCGTATATTGACTAAGATTTTGTAAAATAAAATTACAAGAGGAAACATTTTCTAATACTACTGTCAAAACCAATGATTTAGACTCGTAAAAGGATTTTTTTATCACCAAGCATTCATTAATCAACGGAATTAACAAGCTATCTCTTCCAATTAAAGTATTGTCATAGTGAACTACTGTTCTACGATCAAATAAAGCCGACTTTATACTTTCTTGCGTTCTATCTTTTGAGAAAACTAAAGTAATGGGTCTATGTCCTTTTGATCCTTTTTTATAATCCCAGTCAATTAAACCATGTACATCGCTTGTACCCATTAAAGTCAAATTTCGATCATAGGCAATTTGTAGTGCCTCTACTGAATAATTATGCGTATTAACAATTTCAATGCCTTGTATCAAATTGCTATCCATTAATTTTTTATTTACTTCATGCAAATAAGTAATATAATCGTTTTTGGGTGTTTCATAGGGATGGTTCCAGAATACAAAGGCATTTTGATTTTTAGCTTCTTTATAAGCATCCAAATAATTAGTAAAAAGTAATTTATTCGCATCTTGAATAAAAACAGCATTACTGTGACCCGGAGGCATAGCACGCGTAATTTCAGATCCTCTAACGATAATTAAATTATGGTCTTTAGCTTCTTTCAGTGCGATTTGGTAGGATCTATTTCTGTCTTTATTGGGAATATCCCCTAAATGTGGCTGGTATTCTAAGTGTTCAGTTAAAGAAATAGCATCTAAATTGTCCATTAATGACTCTCTAACACGAATACTTGGCCAAACATCGCCATCAGAAAAAACAGTATGCTGATGAAGATCGCATTTTAAGGTTTGGTAGCCCAATATATTGGGAAATTGTAAACTAGTGCCTAATGAATGCGAATGAGTTGATTCTTGAGCAGATACAAAAGTACTAAAGGCACAAATGAATTGTACCAGACAAATAAATTTTTTCATAAATTTTACTTCAATTATTCTATTTCTTTACTTTAATTATTCTATTTCGAAATCATCATCTTCATCCTCTTCGAATAATAAATCATACTCTTCTACTTTTTCTTCGCTCAATTCCTCAATGATTTCAAAGATATTATCACTTAATTTTTTCCAAACAATGGATTCAACATCTTCATGTATTAAAATTAAAACACATGATTCTGTTTTCATGATTGGCTCAACTAATAATACATTGTCACCATCATACTCATTAATGAGGTACTTTTTTTCGATTGAAAGATCATTAAATACTGGCATAATATAAATTTTAATGCCAAATTAGAACTTTAAAAAACTATAAAAAAAATATTATGATGTAAGGGTATTATCATATTGTAAAGTTTAAGCTCAAAGCCTAGAATCGTAAATGAATACAAAAAAGAATATTAAAATTGAATTTAAAATAAAGATTTTATAATATTAAGATAACAGTTTGGTAATACGTATTGTACAATTTAATTAAATTTTTAACCCATATTGAGTTCAAACGAATAGGTAAGCCAAAATTTATAAAAAATTAAAGTAGATGAACGAGTTGTTTAATAATACAGATTTAAAATTGTTTAAATTTATCAATAGCCATCATAATGCCTTCTGGGATGAAATAATGTATCAAATTAGTACTACCAATATATGGATACCCCTTTATATATATATAATTTTTATTCTTTTTAAAGAATTCAAAAAGAAAGGCTGGATTTGCCTTACAGTACTAATAACCTTAATATTTGTAAGTGATAAGGTTTCTACCTTTTTTAAATATTTTATGAAAACCTTAAGACCATCGCATGAATTATATTTGAAATCATTTATTCATTTAAGTAAGGCGGGTCCTGGTGGCTTATATGGGTATGTATCTTCGCATGCTTCTAACTTCTTTTCATTTACAATATTATTATTCATTGTATTACCCAAAAAGTATAATTGGCTTAAAGTAGTGCTATTGTCTTGTTCATTATTAGTTGCCTATTCTAGAATATATAATGGAGTGCATTATCCATTTGATGTGTTGAGGGGAATGGCATTAGGCTCTTTCATGGGTTTGGTATTTGGGGTAATCTTAAAATACAATAAAAGTATAAACCTACCTACAATAAAAAATTAATTACTTTTTTTGTAAAATATAGTAATAATCTAATGCGCTATTTCTAGTTTTGGGATTTAAAAAATTAGCATTTAATGTGCTTACATGAAAAGCGGCAATAGTTTCAATAGTATTAAACTTTGTCAATAAGTCTTTGGTAATAAGTTTATTGGATATTAATAAATAATCAGCAGGTTTCAAGGCTTTCTCGTCTTCAATAATTTGGAAGCTATAATTACTGTAAAAATCTAAACTTCTTTCTCCATATATCTTATACAGATAAAAATTATTTTTGTCTATCTTTTTTGTATTTATATACTTAGTTACACTATTACCTAATTGATATTCTAATAATTTAGGATAGAAAAATACATTTAATAATAAATTAGTAATCAATATGGTAAATAAAGCAAAATGAATAGTATTAGGGATTAACTGCTTTTGTTTATAAATTGAATACCTAAAAATTATTATAAAAATTAAAACTGTTGTAATAATTAAGTAATAATTTAAATTAAATGGAATTACTAAAAGAACAATGAGTATAAACAAGACTAAACTAAATAATATACCATTGATAATTGATAAAGTATTTTTAAGCTGCATATTTTCATTTATGGTAATCAAAGAATAGATATATTTTGCAGCAATAATTGACGCAAATGGTAAAACAATATAAATATAATGAGGTAACTGATAATTGCTAATGCCTAATGCAGTATAAGTAATTAAAAAGCCTGGTGTACTAATCCATTCTTCATGACTTTGTAAGCGAAACTTATTTTTAAGTATGGTATAAAATTCTAGTAATAATCCAATTATAAAAAATAATATCCAAGGTAAAAAACCCCATAATAAATTTTCAAATAAGAAAAAGAAATAGTCGTTTTCATGCCAAACACTTTCTCCAGTAATTCTGCCAAAACTCTGCGTCCAATAAAAAAATCTTAGCCCAGAGGTACCTGTTTTTTCATACATAACTTTTTCTGGGTGTAGATCAAATTGCTGGTACAAACCAATATCCATTGGAATTAACAAAATTAGAATGATAAGCATCCCTATTAAATATTCCCATTTAAAAAATAACTTAAAATTTCTGTGTATTAAAAAATGAGGTGCAAATGAAAAAATAGGTACCATTAAGGCAATGGGGCCCTTTGTCATCATCCCAAAAGCAATAGCAGCAAATGCAATAATAAAGGAAATCCATTTTTTAGTGAATAGCCAACTAGAAAACTGCCAAATGCCCAGTATTACCCATGCCATTAACATAGTATCAGTTCTAAGGTCATGGGTTATCAAAAACATGGCCTGAGAGCTTGCCAGGACCAAAGCAGCTAATAAGGCTATCTCTTTAGTGTAATAGAGTAAAGTGAACTTATAAGTGCTATATATGGCTAAAACTGCCATTAAAATAGAAGGTATTCTAAAGGCGATATCGTTAATGCCGAATATATACATGCTTAAAGCGCTAACCCAGAATAATAAGGGGGGTTTGTCTAGGTAATCCTTGCCTTGGTCAAAAATTTGAAGGAAACTCTTGTTTAAGAGCATTTCCCTAGAAATATTTGCATATTGAACAGAATCAATTTCCATTAAGGGGACAGTAATGCTTCCTAGAATATAGACAACTATACATAGAATAATATAGAATAAATATAGTTGCTCCAATTTGTTTGTCTTGTAAAAAAGCATTTTAATAATAATTTATTGTTACTAAACTTATTTTTTTCTTTAAATTAAAATATTTTATTTAAATTGATTTAGTTAATTTTTAAACCCCCAATAAATATACAAATGATTATTAACAAAATTTCAATAATTGTTCCTGCATTTAATGAAGAATCTACAATTAGTATTATAGCAGATAAATTATTAAACCTTTATCTGGTAAATAATATAAAAAAGGAAATCATCATTATTAATGACTGCTCTACCGACAAGACCGATTACTTGATACAAAACATCATTCAATTAAACCCTACAGCTGAAATTATATATATTAAACATGAGAAAAATTTAGGAAAAGGGGCGGCTATTCATTCTGGAATCAAAAATGCTACAGGAGACTACCTAATCATTCAAGACGCTGATTTAGAATACGACCCCTCAGAAATTAATAAACTATTAAAGCCAGTACTAGAGGGTTATGCCGATGTTGTATATGGATCTAGATTTATAGGAGGTTCCCCCCATAGAATTTTATTTTTCTGGCATACGATTGGAAATAAGTTTTTAACTTTTTTGTCGAATTTTTTCACCAATTTAAATTTGACAGATATGGAAACCTGTTATAAACTTTTTAAAACTAGTATTATAAAAACTATTCCCTTACAAGAAAAAAGGTTTGGTTTTGAGCCTGAAATAACTTCAAAAATTGCAAAAATTAAAGGTATACGTATTTATGAAGTAGGTATCTCTTATTATGGAAGAACTTATCTAGAAGGAAAGAAAATAAATTGGAAAGATGGGGTTAAAGCCATTTACTGTATCATTCGATATAATTTATTTAATTAGTCGATTTCATAATTACTTAGCCCTTTTATCTATTTAGCCAAATAAAAAAGGGAATGTAGAAACATTCCCCGTTTTGTCTACAAAAGACATTAACCTTTACTTTGTCTAACTTACTAACCCAGCTTGAACCAACCATCAAATAATTTTTCTCCGTCAATTTTGAATTCTTTTTGTTCTGCCAATTCATTATCTACTTTTTTTATTAGACTTACCCACTGACCCTTTGATTGAAATTGATTATTTAAAAAAACACTAAAGCCTAATTTTCGATTGTCTTTTAGTAAAATTTCTTTTGACCAACTATTTCCACGAAATTCTTTAATCCAGGGTCGCCCATTTTCGTCTGTATACCATACCTGGCCGAAGGTTTCAAAACTTACTTCAATGATAAGCTCCACTTTAATTATAGGCAAAGTGTCCATTATCCTATTATTTGGAAATAGGTTATAAATATCTTTAACTGAAATATTGCGGGGGGACATGTTCTACAGTTTATATTCAATGGTAATGTAGAACATAAATGTAACTAGAATATGAATTTGATATTAACAAATTGTATACTCTTCAACAATAGAAAATATGCTAAGAAACTATTTTATTTCAAGTGTTTGAATGCCAATAATTTAAGCGGACTATTTTCTATCTGCCACTAATTAATTCTTTGGAACTGCAGGCCCTGTGCGCATTGCTTTTACTTGAACGGGCCATTTTACGGGCTGTCCAGTAAGCTTATTAATTCCTAAGTCTGCTTTGTCTCTTGGGAAGGTGGCATTGTCTTCACAAGCCATGTAAACCATAATGGCTGTTAGAATAGCATTGCTTTTTAAATCGTCAAATATGACTTTATCATAAGTATCTCTATTCGTATGCCATGTATAATTAAAATAGGACCAGTTTAAAGAACTTAAAGAAAAACCAGGTGCACCCACCGCTACAAAAGAAGCAAAGTCACTACCCCCGCCACCCGGCATACCAGGGAAGCTGGTTTTAATAGAATCTTTAATATTACTAGGCGCGGCTGCTAGCCATCTGGTAAGAAATTCACCGGCATATTGATAGCCTTGCCCAGAAATATTTACGACTCTTCCTGTTCCATTATCTTGATTAAATAATGCTTGTAGTTTACTTACAATTTCAGGATGATCTTCCACAAAGGCTCTTGAACCATTCAATCCTTGCTCTTCACTTCCCCAATGTCCTACTAAAATAGTGCGTTTAGGATTCGGATACACTAATTTTAAAATACGCATGGCTTCCATCATTGTTAATGTACCTGTTCCATTATCCGTTGCACCCTGAGCAGCATCCCAAGAATCAAAATGAGCAGATAACATTACATATTCGTCGGGCTTTTCTGTTCCTTTAATTTCAGCAATGGTATTGAATGAAGGAACCATTCCTAAATCTTTTGAGCCTGTTTCAATACTAATAATTGGATTATCACCAGACTCCACTAAGCGGTACAAGGTTCCATAGTCTTCCAAGGCAATATCAACCGTTGGAATTTTTGAAGTGTAGGCACTAAATATTTTATCAACGCCAAAACCACTTGACCAGTTATTGGTTAAGACGCCCACTGCTCCCGCTTTTTCTAAAATAATAGGAAGCATTCTTGAAGAATACCCTGTTTTACTTAAGCGTTTACGCCAAGCATCGGTTTGTTCACTGCGTTCTTTTTTTAATTTTTCAAAAGAAGCCGAGGTAGCAAATTGTTGCCAGTTATCATCGGGTCTTCCTGTGGGTTGATTCATTGAGATCATTACAAATTTTCCCTTTACATTTGGAAGCCAGTTTTGAAATGCAAGAGAATCTGAAACTTCTGGAATAATAATTATTTCAGCTTTCACAGCCTTTCCTTTAGTAGAAGGGCTCCAAGACAATTGAGTGCCTTCTAAACTTTTAACTCTTGGAGAAAGCATATCTATATGAGTAATGCCACGCTCCCAACCTTTCCACTCACCCCACTGTTCGTTACGCGCACTAATACCCCAGCCAGTATATTTTTCCACTGCCCAATCGTTGGCTTTTTGCATTTGTGGGGTACCCACTAGTCTTGGCCCTATTTTATCGAATAATTCATGCGCCAATGTTTTAAGTTGTGAATTATTATTTTCTTCTTGAACTATTTTTTCCACCACTGTTTGGGCAGATAAAATGTTCGCTGAAAAAATAAGGACAACCATAAGTAGCTTACTTATACTTCCTGTATAATGAAAGCCCAGTGTTTGATGATTTTTCATATACTTAAATATAAGCAAAACAACTTGTATTAATATAAGTAATTGATTTACATCTTCACAATAGCCTTTATAGATGTTTTATCTACATTTTGCAAGCGAATATAATATACACCAGCAGACAAGCCTGCACCGTATAAATTATAGCTATTGGTTCCAGCAAAACTATAATTAGCTTCGACCAAAATTTGAATCACCGTTCCTTCTCCATTTAATAATTGAAGTGAGGTATTACCCCCATTGGTTTTAAATTCAATCTTAGTCATATTTGTAAAAGGGTTCGGATAATTATAAATGAGTGCCTCTTTGGCAAATACCGAATTTTTATTCTTGATACCGCAAACACTAGCGTTAATTAATGGGATAGTTGGAAACTGCTTTAATAGAATTTCAGTTTCAGCAGTTGCTGAAACACAGAACCAATTTTGTAAAATTGTATTGTATACAGATCTAAAATCGAATTGGTAAGGGATATTATCATTACTTGAGGCAGCTGCAGGTATAGCTGGATTATCTCCAAAAACGCCACCCCTTACATTTTTCCCAAATAAAAACAAAGGGGCAGCAGCGCCGTGATCTGTTCCACCACTTGCATTTGATTTTATTCTTCTTCCAAATTCAGAATAAGTCATGCCTATCACACGATCTTCAATTTCTAAACCAGTCATGTCTGATTGAAATGCTGCAATAGAATCGGAAAGTACTTTTAATAAATTAGCATGTGTACCTGTGGTTGTATCAGTTAATATGACTTGTCCCGCGTGTGTATCAAAGCCCCCATAATTAACCAAGTATACTTTGGTTTGTAAGCCACCTTTAATTAATCTAGCAACAATTTTTAATTGCGCTGCTAAATTATTATTTGGATAAGCTACTTGTTGCGATACACTATCTGAAGCTTGTTTAATTCTTACTGTATAAAGGTTGGTTTGTTTTGCAATACTTCTTATAAAGCTAAGTTCATAACCAGCATTGGTATTTACAGAAACAGCATCTGTGCCTTCAATTAAATTATAAAAAGAACTTGGATCTGAAATGCTTAATGCCATATTTACTGCAGGACCTTGGCAAGTAAGTGTTGATAGTGAACCTATCTGAATGGCAATTGGGTCTGGGTTGGTTTTATTTGGATAGGCATCTGGATAATCGGTATACTCATAATTTAAAAAACGACCTGCCCAACCTGTATTTAAATATTGGTCGCTATCGGAACCAGACATCCATATATCGGTAGCTCTAAAATGTGAAAAACTTGGCTGAGGATATCCAACCGATTGCACAATATTCAATTTTCCTTCTGTAAATAAATTTTGAAATGCAGTCATAGAAGGATGCATACCTGTAGCATTATTTCCCATTAATTTTAAGACCTTATTTTCCGGCAAGGCTATATTGGTTCTAGCATTCTTATAATTAGCATAATTACTTAATGGGATAACAGTATTCAATCCGTCGTTACCACCACTTAATTGAACAATAACAAGCACTTTGTCCGTATTGGAAGTTGAAAGCAGTGCCGTGTTTAGTAAAGGATGGTCCTGTAAAACATGAATAGCATTGCCACTAATCATAGTGGGTGCAACTAAAGCTAAACTATTTCTTATAAATTTTCTTCTTTCCATTTTATTGTAATTGATAATCTGGCAAATTCATAATATATTTCAATAAGGATTTAAGCCTTGTATGTACAGTATTAAAGTTAATAGTGGTTGGACTCAAATTATAGGCATTCCATGCATCGGTCCAATAATAATCCGATGTTTGACCAGATAATAAAATTTGTTTTTTTAAATTAGCTTTTAAACTGGCATCTATTTCTGTAGAAACTAAAAATGAAAATACACTTTCAATGAGTACATTTGGATCGGCAGGATTCGGGCAAACATTTTTAGCAAATTGTATTGTATTTACTATTACTTTTTTTCCATTTCTTGTATAGCCTGTTTCTATCATTAAATCGGTAAACTTATTGCGCTTAGGCAGGGTATCAGCATTTATCCAAAGCTTATTATAGTCTGGGGTTTGATAAAAAGCAGGCCAGCCCGATACATTGGGTGGGTCAACAGGGTTTTGGCCCATACTAATAAGTTGGTTCACCATATAATTATGTAAAAAATACGAATCGGTGTAATCAGTAATTGCATTTGGAAATGTAATTTCATACTGCCTTAAAAAAGCAATGACGTGATCAACGGGACTTTTTATCTGGCAGCCAATATACAGCGTATCATAAAAGTGTTCACTAGATAAAAGGGTTTTTAATACAGGTTTTATCTCGTAATTATTTGCAATAAATATATTACTAAGTGGAGTTATAATATTATTCTCTATAGTATCATCAATGTAGTAATAAACAAAATATCTATATAGTTTACGACAAATAAATTTTGCCATTTCCGTCTTTTGAAAAATCATGGTCAACAACTCGTCTGTTTCCAAAGCGCCATTGGCAGCTGTTTTGCCTGTGATTATAGTGCCTTTATAAAAACTAGAAAATGTTTTGTTAGTAGTATCGTGCCTACTGCTATCAAAAATTGAATTAAAATTGGCATCTATTCTCCATCCAGTTAAAACTTTTGCTGCATTTTTGACATCCTCTTCCATATATTTAGCACCCCCCTCTTTACCCACTGTATACAGTTCTTGCAACTCTCTTCCATAGTTTTCATCTGGCGCTGTTTTAGTATTAAGATAGCCGTTCAAATATCTAAGCATGCCTGGGTCGGTGGTGACCAAACGCACCATTTGTTTAAAATTACCAACACAATTATTTCTAAAAATTTGATGGTGATTATAAATCATTGAGCCATATCCTATCGTATCTGCTTCTGTACCGAAATGATTGCTCCAAAATAGGCTTAACTTTTCACGAATATTTTTTTCTTGGCCTAACCAAACACTAATTAGCCATTTTTTGTAACTATTTCGGCGATAGCTATTAATAGTCCCATCGGTAGTTATATCATTTACCCATGTTTTACCCGATGGTACATTAGGATCGGTGAATGTTGTTGAGTTATATTCATTCAATGGAGTTGGAATAGCAATAGTTTGAACATTCAGTAATTCCTCTATACTGGCCATTAAACCCTTAGTTTTAAAATATTCAATATCTGAGGCCTTGGCACCGAACATGGTACGATTTAGTAAATGCTTTGAATGTAAGGACATCCAATTGCCTTTATAAGTATTTAAACCTAATACGCTTGTTTTGGGGGCAAGGGACATACTAATTACTATTTATGAAAAGTAGATTCAAATTTATGAATATTTTTTGAAATAGAAAATTAACTAATCTGACTAAAAGTTAATCTGGTTTCAACTTAATCTTCGTAAAAATTTGTAAATGAGGAAGTGCTAACACCGACAAACTAATAAATAGTAGTGTAAAAATGCCTGATGCATCCTTGCTATTGAGTGTTAGAAAGGTTATATATAAAAACCCAAACCAGGCCATAATAGAAAAGGGGGCCGATTTGATAAGTAAGTTCTTCCACCCATTAAAATCATTGGGCATACCAAAAGTGATTCTTATTTTATCAAATGATAATAAAGAGTGCCAGAATCCAAAATAAAAGGCAAAACAAAGCCATAAAGGCATATAAAGGGCGAAACTAATGAGTATTGCTTGTTGTAAAATTAAATAGTAGTAGTATTTATTTTTTGAAAAGAAATGTGCTTTAAAAAAGAATAATATAATATAAACAAGTGCTAAACCTATTAGTGTAATGGGATATATTTTATTTGCTAGAGCAGTCCATTGACCTTCATTAAAAGCAGAGCGCTCCATTCTTATAAAAATTTGCAAAGCAAAGTTTATATTTTTTGAAAGTAATAATAAAATCCATAGTAGACCAATGACTGAATAGGCTATTTTTTGAACAGCATTTTCAGTTTTTCCCAACCAATCAATTTCTCCGAAATGATAAGCAGTTATTAATATAAATATAATTAAAGCCGCAACAGGGAAAAAGTACCAAACCAATGCATAGGCAATGATGTTGGCTATGTATTTTAATAGAAATCTCTTTTGATTACTATCTGACTTATGTAAATGTTGGTCAATATATAAGTCCAAGGCTCCATGGGGAACTCCAAAAAGAATTAGTACAATAATTAAGAAGGAAATATGAGTACTGTTGTTTAAAACGAAAACGGTATCAATGAGAAATAAAAAGAAGGCAAATAATATTAGGTAGAGGCGAAGTTTTATTTGCATGGATGTAAATTAAAAAAAAGGGGCAAGTAACCAACTTGCCCCTTATAAGTTATTATAATATATTAAGCAGCTTTTCTACTTAAGCTATAAATAACCAAACCAAAACCGATTTTATTGATTGCATCACCAATATTGTATATAACATCCATGTTTAA
>JABMML010000150.1 GCA_013205585.1 Chitinophagaceae bacterium
ATGGCATGGCTCTGTAGACAATTGGGTTTTTGGAGGTGTCGTTTCAGATGACTCTTATAAAGGAACAGATGCAGGTGACCAACCCGAGCAAAGCTTTTTAGAGCAGTACAACTGGCTTTCAGATAATACACATCTTAGAGGAAAATGGCAACATTTATATGATGCTATCTCTCGTTGCAATGAGACAATTCAAATTGCTAACGACCCTGCTGTAAAAGACATGACAGCAAGCGAAAAAACAATCGCTGTAGCAGAGGCGCGTTTCTTAAGAGGGCACTATCATTTTGAAGCAAAAAAAATGTGGGGTAATGTTCCTTACTTGGATGAAAAAATGTACGATCGTGCCAATCCAGGTGGAGTTTTGGCAACAAATACTGTAGATATCTGGCCAAATATAGAGGCCGACTTTAAATTTGCAGCCGAAAATTTACCTGCCACTCAAACTCAGAAAGGTAGGGCAACCAAATGGTCTGCAAAGACATATTTAGGTAAGACATTACTTTTTCAAAAGAAATGGGCTGCTGCTAAAGCTGAATTGCTTGATGTTTATACGAACTCTGGAAAATCCTTAGTTACTCAATACCATGACAATTATAAAACAGTAACCAACAATAATAGGGAGTCTATTTTTGAAGTACAGTTCTCTATTAATGATGGAACTACAGGAGGAAATGGTAATAAAGGAGCTACCTTGAACTGGCCTTACACATCTACCTCTCCTGGACGTGGATGTTGCGGGTTCTATCAGCCTTCACATAATTTAGTGAATGCTTTTAAAACCGATGCGGAAGGTCTTCCTCTTATTGGTGCTGCTGTAGATGGAAGTGCAGATACCTATAACACAGAAGATATTTCTAACGACCAAGGTTTAAAATTTTCTGAAGCATTTACATTGGACAACACACTTTCTGTAGATACTCGTTTGGATTGGACGGTGGGTAGAAGAGGTGTAAACTTCCTTGACTGGGGTAAAATGCCTGGTAGTAGCTGGGTACGTGACCAATTATATGGCGGACCTTTTACTGGAAAAAAATGGATGTATTATGTAGGTGAAGAAAACTCTACAACACATGCAACCGATAGACGTTCAGTAAATAATAATTTTAGACTATTAAAATTCTCTAGTGTTATTTTATGGTTGGCAGAATGCGAGGCTGAATTAGGTAGCTTAGATAAAGCACAAGAATATGTAAATATGATTAGGGAGAGAGCTCAAAAATCTGCTAGTCAAGACGCAACTGTTAATACTAAGGTTGGGCTATATCCTGCAGGCAGATTCACATCCAAAGGAGCGGCATTTGCAATAAATGCGGTTCATATGGAAGAAAGATTGGAGTTTGCAATGGAAGGCCACCGATTCTTTGATCTTGTTCGTTGGGGTATTGCCGAAAAAGTATTAAACAATTATGTAAAAGCAGAATCAGTAGCAGGTAAAGATAATACTGGCCGAGCAATTACTAAAAGGTCTTACTTAGTAGGTAAAACATTTTTACCTAAGCATAACCTATATCCTATTCCAGCTGATGAAATATTAAATTCTCAGAAAGAGGGAAAGACGGTGCTTACACAAAATGCAGGATATTAATATGCATTTGGCACTATAAAAATGCTACTTAAATAAAAAGCCCTCAAAGATTTCTTTGGGGGCTTTTTTATTAGTTGATCTCCTACCTTTTTATTCATATAAATAGAATGCTTATTTAAATTGAAATAATAATGGAATTAAGAAAGTAATTAAACCCGTCCATATAGCATATACAGGTAGGTAGCCTGCAATAGATTCTTCTATTTCTTCAATGGAACCGTTTTTAAAACTGGTTAAAAATAATTTATGGGATACCAGTGCTAAATTTATAAATATTAATAGGTTGCCTCCTAAAACGGCTATTCTATTAGCAGAAAAACCAAATTCATTAATACGGTAAATAATAGCAGAAAGCGCTATAGCGTTCACTATAAGAGTTAATGCAGATAAGCCAAATAATATCACAAGACTAAACTTATTTTTAGTAGCCTTTCCTGCTTCTGCAATACTAAAAAGAATTAATGCCATCACACCCATTAATAATACATTAAATAATAAAAGTACGTTTCGGTCCTGATAGGGATATTTTTTAGTGTACACCATGGCCGATAAATAAATAAACAAGTTAATAAACACTAAAGGCGTAAATATTTTGGCAATAATAGGAGAGACCTTATTTATTAATTGAGCATTCGTTTGCATTAAATAAGTGGCTACGATAGGAATAGCAGCTATACCCCAAATCATAATATTTTGAAAATAAAAAATTTCAATATTGATACCTATTAAATCAAATAAGTTTACAGTGATAGCAGAGAATATAATGGTAGCTAATATTAAAATTCCTGACATTACCAGTAAGTCTCCATTATAACGCAAAAAGCCAATTCTACTTTGACTACTTTTTATGTTCACTCCCAAAAAAGAATACCCAAATATTGTCCATAAAAATATGGGCATATGTATAAAGGCAAGCATAATGGAACTACTTTCTTTATTGGTTGGTAGCAGATTAATATAAATAGCCGCTATTATAAAAGCTAATAGAGGAAACAAATATTGTTTGAATGCTAATTTTTGTTTCCAAATAAAATAGGCACTTAGTAAAGGAAATACAACAAATGAAATATTTCTGAATAAAAACTTTTCATTATCTATGCCTGTAATATTGGGTATACTAGCAATAAGCCCCGCTATTAAAGCAAATACTATAACTATTACCAGTTCAGTTGTAGAGCCCCAAGATGGCTTTGCTCCCTCATAATTTAGTCTTTCATTCCAGAAGGCCAGACTAGCATTGTCTTGCTGCCCAGGATAGATTTGGTTAAATTCTTTTTTAAAATTTGAAGCATCTTCCCTGTATAACTTTTCAAGCTGCCTGGGGTTATCTAAATTATGGAGTATATCGGTTTTCATTTTAGTATTTTTTAGGAAGCATCTTCCTATTATCAAGCTGAAATTAATTCATTTATTTTAATATTTACCTTAAGAACATCGTTTTCTACATAGAAGGGCTATCCCAAGGGTAATAGGAGACCTAGAAATTCAAAAAATAGATTGATTTGTTTTTATTTTAATTTCATATCTTTAAGAAATCAAAAAATAATTAAAACTAAAAAAATGAAAAAATTATTATCAGTTATTTTTCTTTCTACTATGTTATTTGCATGTAACAATGAATCTGCAAATAATAATGAAGCTGCAAAAAAAGAGCAACTTGAAAATGACAATGTAAAATTTTATGACAATGTATGGGAAGTGGTGGTTAACCAAGGCAATGTAAACTATTTAGATACAGCCTACGCTGCTGATGTAGTTTTACATACTGTTCCTGAAATTAAAGGTAAGGATAGTGCAAAAGCTTATTATGCTAACTATGTTACAGGCTTTTCTGATAGAGAATTTATTATAAAAGAAATATTTGGTAAAGGTAATAAAGTAGTGAAGTACTGGCAGTTTAAAGGTACACATACAGGTCCTTTCTTTGGTATACCTGCTACTGGTAAAACAGTAGATGTAATTGGTTGTACTATTGCTACAGTAGTAGATGGCAAAATTACAGAAGAACAAGACTTCTTCGATAACTATGCTTTCTTACAACAAATTGGAATTGTAAAGTAATTGTATTTAGTTATTATACTTAAAGGCTCCGATTCAATCGGGGCCTTTTTTATGACTTCTATTGAGTAATGAATATGAAAAATGTATAAAATGAATAATGTAAATAGTGAGTTTTACTTAAAATAAACATAATTTTAAAGTATAAAAAGGAGTGATTTAATTTTGTTACTATTAATTTTGCTAATTAGTTAGAAACAATATAACTTAAATGAATATGATTAAAAGTATAGCCATAGATATGGACAATGTCATAGCCGATATTGAAACTCATTTGGTGAATTTATATGAGAAGCAGTATAATGTAAAGGTAGACAGGACGGCCCTTTTAGGTGTTTCTGAAGACGAGGCCTTTCCCGATAAAACAGCTGCTAGACGCTTTATACATACCCCTGGTTTTTTTAGAACAGTACCCTTAATGCCAGGTGCTTTGGAGGCCATTCAAATCTTAAGAAAAAAATATGAAATATATATAGTGTCAGCGGCCACTGAATTTCCATTATCACTTGCTGAAAAACACGCCTGGTTAGAAGAATACTTTCCTTTTATTAGTTGGAAGAATATGATTTTTTGCGGAAGTAAGGCCGTTATAAAAACCGATTACATGATTGACGATCATTGCAAGAATTTAGATTACTGCTTAGGTAAGCCTATTTTATTTCACGCTTCACATAATGTGAATATTAAACATCATTTTAGAGTTAATAATTGGCAAGAAGTGTTAGCTTACTTTGAAAAAGAAGAACAAAACGCTTAATATATTATTCAATTCTAATTTAATCGAAAATAGTTTTATATGAAAAAATGGATGCTTTATCTAAGTTTTATCTTATTAATTATTTTTGAATGCCTAAGAGTGTATTTGATTATGCCTATGCCTGGCAGTCAAACATTTAATTCTATAGACTTAGCTTATTTCTTGGGTAGCAATAAAAATATTATTCGTATCATTTTATATTTAATTATTCTATTGCCCTTTATAAAAATTATAAAAGGAAATTCAACTTGGGAAAAAATAGGGTTGGGCTTATTAACCACTTTATATATTGCAATTTTTTATGTTTTTACATTTATCATGGAAGCAGATAAAATGTTTTTACAACCCACCCATACTTATTTTTATAAAATTGCCGAAAATAAAATACCTATTGACAAGTTAGTCATAGGTGTTGCTGAAAATGGACTGCAAAAGGCCTATCCTATTCAATTCATTGGCTATCATCATCAAGTAAGAGACAGTATTGGTCAAACCCCCGTTATGG
>JABMML010000151.1 GCA_013205585.1 Chitinophagaceae bacterium
AAAGAAGGCATAAGAGCATCAACAATAATACCCCTGAAAAATATTTTAATCTAATTAAAACGATTCCTAAAAATAAACCTAAATTTGAACTATCCCTGTCCTAAATAAGGGGGGAATTATAGTTGTTTTTGTTGGGTTTAAAAAGTTTTTATAGCGCCTTCGAATTACAAAAAATAATTTATATATAATCAATAATATTTGATATATTGTAGGATAAATTTTAAATATATATAAAATGAAAAATAAATTAGTCTTTTCAATTATTTTGGTAATACTTTTTGTTTTCAATGTGAACGCGCAGAAATCTAACACGCAGCATTTACTTAATTTGCAAGACCAAATGGCAAATGCAAAAAATTCAGCTGCAAAAAGAAATTTACTTAAAGAAGCTTATTCAATTCCTGGTTTTCCAAGTTTTATGTTTATTAGTAAATCATTAAATGATGAAACAGTCAATAAAGTAGCGGCTACATGGGTGGCAAAATTAGCCTTAAACGAAAAAAATATAAAAGGACCTGCTGTAAAAGAAATTTTAGTAAGGGCCTTACCTCTTTTAAAAGGAAAAGAGGGCGCAGTAATGCAAAGTAAACTTACAGAACAAATAAGCAGTGCTTCTTTCAATGAGGGATTTGAAATTTTATTTAATGAAAAAGACTTAACAGGATGGAAAGGCTTGGTGGCTAACCCCATTGAAAGAAATAAAATGTCTGCGGCTGATTTAAAAGCAGCAGAAAAAATTGCCAATGAACAATTGCAAAAAGACTGGCAGGTAAAAAATAGTTTGTTGGCATTTCAAGGGCATGGCGATAATATAGTGACTGAAAAAAAATATGGCAATTTTGAATTTTTTGTAGATTGGAAAATATCAAAAAAAGGAGATGCGGGTATTTATTTAAGAGGCAGCCCTCAAATACAAATATGGGACTCAGTGAACCGTCAAGTAGGTGCTCAAGTGGGTTCAGGGGGTTTGTATAACAATCTAAAGAACAAAAGTATGCCCTTGGTATATGCAGATAACCAAGTAGGTGAATGGAATAATTTTCATATTATAATGAAAGGTGATAAAGTAACTGTTTATTTAAATGGCCTTTTAACTGTAGACAATCTAACATTTGAAAATTATTGGGATCGCAGTATTCCTATTTTTGAAAAAGAACAAATTGAATTACAAGCACATGGTACGCTTGCCTACTATAGAAATATTTATGTTAGAGAAATACCTATGGAAGAGATGGCTGCGATGGGTGATGCAGAAAAAGGTAAAAATGAAATGGAAGCAGTACAAGCTTTAAAAATTGGGATGAACTACAAAGGGGGTAAAATTGCTTATCTATTAACCCCTTCAGATCCAGGATATGATGCAAATGTGCAGCATGGTATTATTGCTGCAGTAGCCGATCTTCCTGGAGAAGTAATTTGGGGATGTAATGATAAATTCCTTGCTGGCCGTTCTTCAATAGGTACAGGTAGTCAAAATACCATAGATATTACATCGGGATGTACTGTTGCCCAAAACGCTGCTACACTATGCAGTAATTTAAACCAAGGTGGGTATGATGATTGGTATTTACCAAGTAAAGACGAATTGAATAAATTGTTTTTACAAATGAAAGTAATTGGAGGATTTAGAGAAGTTTGCTATTGGAGTTCTACTGAAACAGGTAAGTACAATGCGTGTTCCCAAATTTTTGACAATGGTTTTCAAACGGCCAATGACAAGAGTACCACTTTCAGTGTTCGTCCTATTAGATCATTTTAACATTTTTTGCATTTAGGCCAAAAAATAGACCTCTATTGCTAGAGGTCTCCGTTGTAGCAACTAGAACCGTTGAAAATCAAGTACTTAGGTTAAATTTGAGGTCCTTTGTTATTTTTACGTGATTTTTTAAGGCGGTCAACAAAATAAAAAGTAAATTAGTATCAGTGTATAGTGGTTAATAATTTAAATAAATATCTATGCCAATTATTAAAGATTTATTACTTAGCAAAAATAGAAAACTAATTACCGTTTCCAGCACGGCAAGTATTTTTGATGCTTTAAAAATAATGGCGGAAGCCAATATTGGTTGTTTAATTGTTTTAGAAGGTGATAATTATGTAGGCATGTTTACTGAAAGGGATTATGCCCGTAAAATAGTTTTAGAGGGCCGGTCTTCAGATACAACTACTGTGAACGAAATTATGATTTCAGATATACCTAAGTTGAATAGTAATGATACTATTGAGCTATGTAGTAAAATAATGACTGAAAAAACAGTAAGGTACTTGCCTATTTTTGAAAACAACCAATTGGTTAACCTGATTAGTCAAAGTGATATCATTAAATATACGATAGACTCTCAAAAGTCACTTATTGAACATTTACAGGATTACATGAATTTGAAGTAAGAACAAAGTTGACTAAAATTATTATTTTCATAATTATTCAAAAATTATTAATAACTTTATTTTTAATTTTTCATAAATATTGCAATTTTGAATAACCTTATAATAATAGCACACCCAGATAAAGCAAGTTTCTGTTACAATGGTATTTTTAATACTATCAAAACAACCTTATATTCAAAAAATGAAACAGTTCATGTTATAGACCTTTACCATGAAAATATTAATTTCAATTTTGGGGAAGATAAAATCAAAGAGTATAAAGATCTTATAACTTTGTCTGATAGGATTTATATTATATCACCAATTTGGTGGTTCAGAACAACACCTGCTTTGGAATCATTCTTTGATCAAATTTTTACCCCTGGTTTTGCTTATAATTTTATACCTATTTCAAAACTATATGGTTATCCAAAGCCATTACTTAGTCATAAAAAAGTTAGAACATACCTTACACACGGAGCCCCTGGACTACCCGTATTATTTTTATACCTTAATTCAGTAAAATTGAGGCTAATTATGGGCGTGTATTCATTTGTATTCGGTTGGTTTAAAACAAAAACACGCCAATTTTGGAGTGTACCATTTGTGTCTCAGGAAAAAAGACTTACCTATTTAAAAAGAGTTGAAAAAGATACATTAAATGATATTTTCCAAACTTAATTTGTAAATCTGCCTTTTCCAGACCACATGGCCCAGTAACCCGTAACGGTAGGTCCATCAGAAAAATGTTCAGGAAGAATACTATTCGTATACTCTTAACTTATTACCATCAAGACTGGTCTTATATTGCTTTAAAGCTTCAGAAGCTGGACCATTTGCAACTGTCCCCGTTTGATTAAAATTAGAGCCATGTGCAGAGCAGTAAAATTTACTAGTGCTACTTATATATTCTAATGTTGCCCCTGCATGTGTACATACTGAGCTTACTGCAATGAATGCATTACCTGCTATTCTAGCTATAATAACCTTATCTGCGCTGTATACAATAAATCCCCCTTCTTTTTTGAGTACGTCATATGGAGCAGCTCCAATATCTAGGGTAAAGTCTATTTTGGTACTGGCTGATCCGCCCCCGCCCGTACCACCCGTACCACCCGTATTCGGAGGGGTATTTGAGCTGTATGTCATATCGCTGTCTTTGGAGCAGGATTGCATACATCCAAAAATTAGGATGGCTGCACCACTTAGGCCCACTTTTTCAATAAAGTCTTTTCTTTCCATAGTTTCAGGTTTTATATAACTAAAAACAAATATTTTGAAATTTTGTTTAATTTTAAAACAAAATTTTTTAATTTCTGTGTTTTTAAACACAAATTAATAAATAGCCGTAATTTTATACAGTATTCAAACCCCATTTTATGCTTAAGTTCTATGGCTTACAAATCTTATTTATGTTATTAATAAGCAACCAATTATATGCCCAAAACGATACCGCCATTCAGTTAAACAACATGGATATCAATGAAATAGACTCAAGCTTATTAATGCCGCAGAAAATGTTGTTTACCCAATCCATACTTTGGGGTAGTCATGGGCTATTGAAAAATAAACTAGGTAATGGAGATATTGTTAAGGAGCGAACCATACAACTGAATTTAAGAAGAAAAATGCTTAATGTACATCAACTAGGAGGTTTTATAACACTTGGAGCAATGCTTGCACAAGGCTATGTAGGAAGCCAATTGTATAAGGGAGATTACAAGGTTAAAGAATTGCATGAAAACCTAGGGACTGCTGTAAATATTAGTTATGGGATTACGGCTGTCAATAGTTTATTCACACCACCTGCTGTTTTTCAACGCGATAAAAAACTAAGTTCAATGCGTATTCATAAATGGCTAGCTGTGGTTCATTTGACAGGCATTATTGCTACTAACATTCTAGGTAATAATATTCAAAACAACGCTTCCTTAAAGCCCTGGCACAGGGCAGCTGCCTATACTACATTTGCCAGTATGGCAACCTCAATGATTGTTATAAAATTTTAAAGTATATACT
>JABMML010000152.1 GCA_013205585.1 Chitinophagaceae bacterium
AAACTTGGAAAACTGAGTTAATCAATGATTTCGAAGCCCCTGTTTTCAAAGCGCACCCCTCATTAGAAGCATTCAAAAATAATTTGTACGGGCAAGGAGCCATTTATGCAAGTATGAGTGGTTCGGGTAGTTCATTATTTGGCATCTTCCCTAAAGGCACTAAAATTGAGTCCCCTGTACCGGACTCTTCAGTAAGAGTCGATCATATTTAATTGCTAACGTTCGTTATTTAATAAATTTCAATCAATTCGTTTAATTCTTTAAACAGTATTAAATGGTTAGTAAATTTATTGTGATTCTGCTATAAAAAATCCTTGTTTTTTCGTAATTTTCAACGAATCGCTAACCGAACAGGGTTTCCCTAAAAACAACTGGTTGTAAATGATGAAAAAAGAACCAATAGGATTATATGATCCTGCTTATGAACACGACGCTTGTGGTATTGGATTTGTTGCTAATATCAAAGGTATAAAATCACATCAGCATGTAATTGATGGTCTAACTATTTTAGAAAATATGGAACACCGTGGCGCCTGCGGTTGTGAAATTAATACAGGGGATGGAGCAGGTATCATGATTCAAATTCCACATGAATTTTTCTTCGATGAATTATTACAGCAAGGCATTCACCTACCCGACTTAAATGAATATGGTGTTGGATTTATATTTTTCCCTTCAGATAAATCAATTGTTACAGAGTGTAAAGAAATTTTTGCAAGAGCTGCTGAAAAATTAGGTATTGAAATTATTGGTTATAGAAAAGTACCCGTTAACAGAGATACCATTGGACTTTCTGCTTTATCGGTAGAGCCTAGAATGGAACAAGTGTTTTTAAAAAAACCCGATCATATCACCGACCCAGAAGATTTTGAAAGAAAACTTTTTGTTTTAAAAAATTACGCTTCTCATACTATTAATAATTCTATCAAAAAAGAAGCCATTGGTTTTTATATGGCCTCTTTATCTCAAAGAGTGATAGTGTATAAAGGTCAATTAACAAGTCATCAAGTAAGAGCATATTTTCCCGACTTAAGTGATAAAAGAGTAGTCTCTGCTTTTGGATTAGTGCACTCTCGTTTTGCTACCAATACTTTTCCTTCTTGGAAATTAGCACAGCCATTCAGATACATCGCACATAACGGAGAAATTAACACCTTACAAGGAAACTTAAATTGGTTAAGATCCAATGAGTCTAGCTTTTTCTCTCCCTATTTTTCAAAGGAAGAATTAGAAATGATTTTACCCGTTGTCAACGCTGGCCAATCAGACTCTGCTTGTTTAGATAACATTATTGAGCTACTTACTTTAACTGGACGCTCTTTGCCCCATGTAATGATGATGCTTATTCCAGAAGCATGGGATGGCAATGAACTAATGGATCCTGTAAAAAAAGCTTTCTACGAATTTCATGCAGCCTTTATGGAACCTTGGGATGGTCCCGCTTCTATTTCCTTTACAGATGGCAAAATAATTGGTGCCACTCTAGATAGAAATGGTTTAAGGCCTTCACGTTACTGCGTCACCAATGACGACCGCGTTATCATGGCATCAGAAACAGGGGTCTTACCCATTGACCCTTCTACTATTATTGAAAAAGGTCGTTTACAGCCTGGTAAAATGTTTGTAGTAGATATGGAAGCAGGTAAAATTATTAGCGATACCGATTTAAAACAAAATATTTGTGCGCAACAACCTTACGCAGACTGGTTGAATAAATATAAAATTCGTTTAGAAGAACTACCTGAACCAAGAATTCAATTCACACATTTAGAGCACGATCAAATTTTTAAATACCAAAAAGCATTTGGTTATACAAAAGAAGATTTAGAAAATATTATTACACCCATGGCCACCGATGGTAAAGAACCCATTGGTTCGATGGGTACCGATACGCCTTTAGCCGTATTGAGCGACCAACCTCAACATATCACTAGTTACTTCAAGCAATTATTTGCTCAAGTAACCAACCCCCCCATTGATCCTATTCGTGAAAGAATGGTGATGTCACTTGCTACTTTTGTGGGAAGCCAAGGAAATTTATTGACAGAAGACCCCATGGCTAGTCACTGCGTTGCATTAAAACATCCTATTTTAAACAACCACGAATTAGAGAAAATTAGAAGTATTGATACAGGTGTGTTTCAAGCTAAAACATTACAATGTTATTTTAGAGCAGATGGCAAAGCCGGTTCTTTGAAAAAAGCATTAGATCGTTTATGCCGTTATGCAGTGGACGCAGTAGAAGATGGATTTGAAGTCATTATTTTAACTGACCGCTCAATCGATTCTGAACATGCTGCCATTCCAACACTTCTTGCCTGCGCTAGTGTGCATCATCACTTAATCAGAAAAGGTTTAAGAGGTAAAGTAGGTATAATTGTAGAAGCAGGCGATGTTTGGGAAGTACATCAT
>JABMML010000015.1 GCA_013205585.1 Chitinophagaceae bacterium
CTTA
This sequence comes from Chitinophagaceae bacterium, assembly GCA_013205585.1. Taxonomy (GTDB): domain Bacteria; phylum Bacteroidota; class Bacteroidia; order Chitinophagales; family Chitinophagaceae; genus Sediminibacterium. Next base: position 5 of record JABMML010000015.1, read on the forward strand.
CCAGACTCAGCACCAGCTTCATTTTCATTAGCCGATGCTTCTATATGTTTACCCTGTATGCGAATGCAAATACCATCTCCAAAACCATCTAATAAAAGCGCGCCGGCCTCAGTCGCAAAATGAATTAAATGCTCGTCCGTAGTTTGCCATGCACTATCTGTTACTAATATTACAGGGGATTTAATTTTTAAATCCATCATGCGCATCATCATTGTTCTAACAGCAGGCATTGCGTGTGAAAGGGTACTACTTAAACAAAATACCACTGTAGGATCCTTGGCGATAGAAATTAATTGCTCGTCTCTAATACCATTTTTACTTCCATAACAATCTACTTCTACAAAGTTTATACTATCGCTTTTTTGAGTGGCCTGGAAATAAGTTTTAAAATTAAATAAGGGTAAATACTTTTGCGTATCGCTTGCCATCTCCCAAAGAGCAGGGCTTGTTATAACGCGTAATGTGCCAGGTAAATCAAAAGATAATATATCAGTTGGGCTATAAATAAAGTCGGCAGCTGCATCGGTAATGGTCCACTTGTCAATGGCTTCATCGTATATATATCCAATCGCATTTAAATCGGATGGTAATAATGTAGTTTTATTTTTATAATCGGCTACTACCACTGGCACCGATTTACTTCCTATGGTGCTCACTTGAATAGTTTCTCTTCTTTTATATTCAAAAGGGCTATACGGTAGTTGGGTAATAGGCGGAATCATATCAGCGCCTTTCATTCTATTAGCTGGATATCTTTTTACTAAGTCCTTGCAAACAGGAATTTCTAATTCTGGATCCTCGGTTAAACTCACTCTAATGGTATCTCCAATGCCATCTTCCAATAAACTACCAATACCTATAGCACTTTTAATTCTACCATCTTCCCCATCTCCTGCTTCAGTAACACCTAAATGCAAAGGATAGCATTCATTGAATTCAGCTTGCATTTGCTGAATGAGTAATCGATAGGCTTGCACCATCACCAGTGGATTACTTGATTTCATACTTAAAATAATCTGATGATAGTCCAGGCTTCTTGCAATACGCAAAAATTCCATGGCGCTTTCTACCATACCAATGGCGGTATCACCATACCTACTCATAATACGGTCGCTTAAAGAACCATGATTGGTTCCAATACGCATAGCCGTTCCATGTTCTTTACAAATAAGTACTAAGGGGGTAAATCTTTCTCGTATACGCTCAATTTCTTCTATGTATTCTTGATCCGTATATTCAATTTGTTCAAATTTTTTCTTGTCTACATAATTTCCCGGATTCACTCTCACTTTTTCTATAATGGTGGCAGCAATTTCTGCAGCATTCGGAGTGAAGTGAATATCGGCAACTATGGGCGTGGTATAGCCTTTTTCTCTTAGGGAGGCTTTAATGGCCGCTAAATTTTCTGCTTCTGTTTTACTAGGGGCTGTAATTCTTACTAATTCTGCGCCTGCTTGAATACAACGAATAACTTGTTCCACTGTTTTTTCAGTGGCCATGGTGTCGGTAGTAGTCATGGTTTGCACCCTAATAGGATGACCTCCTCCAATGATGAGATTGCCCACTTTTACTTCGCGTGTAAGCAAACGACTATAAGATGTAATAGAATTGCAATACTGTTCCATAATTAACTACCGTAAAGATAATTATTTAATTGAAGTGATACCTAAAATATTAACGTAGCCCTTGAAGGAAGCCCTGCTGTAATAGTATTTTCTTTAAAAGGGCAACTGAATTGTTAGTGGCTGCTGCTGTTTTACTAGTGGTATGTAAAACAAAGAAGTAAATATGCGTATTTTCTTCTTCATAGCCTATCACCCAAGTATTATTCGTAGTGGAGTCGGCAGCAGTGAGATAGGATAATTTATAGTTACTATTTTCTTCTTTCAAGATCATCTTTTTGAAAATTTCTTGAGAACGTTTTTGAAAAGGTAATTCTTTAAAAAAGGCCCTTTTCATTAGCCCTAGTTGTTCATCTGCAGTAATTTTAAGTGACCCGTCTTTCCAAAACTCATCCATATTAGCACTCACTACTCCCTTTCCATAATCAATGGAATCAATTATTTTTATAATGGCTTGCCTTCCAATTTGGGTAATAATATTTTGATAATAAGGGGTAGAATCCATCGATACCCAAGAGGCTTGGTTATAATTGATAATGCCTTTATCTAAAGCGATTAAACTAGGCAGTATGAAAAAACTGCTTAAAGGAGAAGAAGCTGTGTCTTTATAATGAGATAAACCAGCAATAGTAAATTTACCTGTTCCATTTTCTAATAAAGCAAAGCTACCCACCACCCCTGCGCTGTCCATTATTTTTACAATAGAGGAATCAATTGTTACATTGTTCGGAGAACAAGCAAACAAGCTAGCAGACAGCAAAACTGCAAATACATATTTGTTCATAGGAGGTTTATTATTCTATGCCTAATAATTCTACTTCAAATATTAAAGTAGAGCCTGGTCCAATCATAGGACCCGCTTGACGATCGCCGTAAGCTAATTCAGAAGGAATATATAATCTCCACTTACTTCCTATAGACATTAAAGGCAAAGACTCTTGCCATCCTTTAATAACGCCATTTAATGGGAAAGTAATGGGTTCACCTCTTTGAACAGAACTATCAAATACAGTTCCGTCTATTGTAGTGCCATGGTAATGACATCTTACTTTGTCTTTTATAGTAGGCTTTGTAGTATCCTTGCCAGCTACTAAAATTTCGTACTGAATACCGTTAGGTAAACTAACGACACCTGGTTTTTTAGCATTCTTTACTAAAAATTCTTGTCCTGCTAACTTGTTAGCGGCTGATTTTTCTGCACTCATTGTTTCTTGGTATGTTTTAATACAATTATCTAATATACTATCGATGATGATAGATTTTCCTTCAAAGCCAGCCAATAATCCTTTATTGAAAACGGCTAAATTTATTTTTTGTAATCCTTGTCCATTTAAGCTCTGGGCAATTCTATAGCCTAATGCATAAGAAGCGCTGTCTTTTACATTCTTAATGACTAAAGGGGGTGTAACGCTCATGGGTAATTTCGCATTGCCTACTTTCAACGGTTTCACTGCAACGGCTTTTTTAACCGGAACTGCTGGCTTAGCATTTGTTTGTGCTTGGGCTAATTGCATTAAAGAGATTGCGGCCAAGACTAAAATTTGTCCTTTCATTATACTCATTATACTATTTTTTAAAAGATAGATGCGGGTGCAAAAATACACTATGTATTTAATAATTCAGCAATTCTTTGCGTTACTTTTTCATAGCCCATTTCAGCCAGTACTGCTTTCATTTTATCCGCAATAATAGCAGTACCTAAATTACCCATACTCCCTTCATGGGTATGGGCTAGGGCCTTGGAATAAGTGAATTTACCTGCTTCAATGGAGGCGCCCACTTGCTTATAGGCATCTCTAAAAGGTATACCCGTTAAGACCAATTTGTTTACTTCTTCTACGCTAAATAAATATTGATATTTTGGGTCTTCTAATATGTCTTTTTTAACTTCCATATTTTGGATCATCAAGGAAGCCATTTCTAAGCAATTTTTGAGCTCTCTGAAAGCAGGAAATAAATGTTCTTTTAATAACTGTAAATCGCGGTGATAACCAGAAGGTAAATTGGTGGTCATCATCATTATTTCATTCGGCAAGGCTTTAATACGATTACAATAAGCTCTTATTAATTCAAATACATCTGGATTTTTTTTATGCGGCATTATGCTTGAACCTGTTGTCAACTCTTCTGGGAACTGAATGAATCCAAAATTTTGATTCATGAATAAAGAAGCGTCCATACTTAATTTAGACAAAGTATCTGCAATATTGGCCATGGCCATAGCTGTTATTCTCTCTGCCTTACCACGTCCCATTTGTGCATACACCACATTAAAGTTCAAAGATTCAAACCCTAATAATTCAGTAGTACGCGTTCTATTAATAGGAAAAGAAGAGCCATAGCCCGCAGCGGATCCCAATGGATTTTTATTCACTACTTTATAAGCAGCTTGAAGTACTGTGATATCATCTACTAAACTTTCTGCATAAGCGCCCAACCATAAACCAAAGGAAGAAGGC
>JABMML010000153.1 GCA_013205585.1 Chitinophagaceae bacterium
AGTTAAACCAAATTGAAAAGTGATGGCTTCAAAAGGAGTTCGATCCTCCCAAGCCATTTCAATAACTCTATCAACATCTATTCTTTCCATATATGCAAATTTCAGGAAAAAATAACAAAGGACAGTGCTAATATCATGTACACCCCCTACAATTCCAATTTCATCGTTTTTAACCATTTCGGTTCAAAAATGAACAGTTATTAAAATATTGTGGAGCTTTCAACAAAAATTTTATATATATTAATTAACAAAGCTGTTAATTAATTGTAAATAGCTCTTTTATAAGAACTTTTTTACTCGTTTATATGTTTATTGATTAAACAAATTAAAATTAATTATTATGAAAATGAAATTTTTATTGACGATGCTAATTGGAGGTATTATCTCTGCATCAGCTCAAAAAACAATTGTTGATGTAGCAGTAGGTTCTAGTGCGCATACAACTTTAGTGGCAGCCGTAAAAGCAGCTGATTTAGTAGCTACTTTACAAAGTGCAGGACCTTTCACAGTCTTCGCTCCAACGAACGATGCTTTTGCTAAATTACCTAAAGGAACTGTAGAAAGTCTTTTAAAACCAGAGAACAAAGCTACGTTAGCTAAGATTTTGACGTATCATGTTGTAGCTGGTAATTTAGACGCAACTGCAGTTTTAAAGGCTATCAAAGATGGTAATGGAACAGTTACCTTGAAAGCTGTAAGTGGTGGTACATTAACTGCTTCTATTAAAGGTGGTAAAGTTATTTTAACAGATGAAAAAGGTGGAATGGCAACTGTTACTGCAACTGATTTAAAAGCAGGAAATGGTGTAATTCACGTTATTGACGCTGTTGTATTACCTAAATAGTTAAGAAATTGAGTTTTTGGTTAGGGCCCTTAGAAATAAGGGCCCTTTTTTATTAACTAGAAAAGTTATTTGTGGCTATTTTGCATATTTATAATGTATAAGTTTTAGGCCGTATTTTGTACGTTTTAATTAACAGACATGTTAATAGTTTGTAAATAGGCATTTGATATATTTAATAGAATGGCTGTATGTGATTAATTCACTAACTTATAGATTAATTTAGAAATTGTTAATTAATAATTCTACATTGCAACAAATAAAAAAATATGTTTAAAAAGTTTACATTATCTGATTTTCTTATGCTAACATCTGCCTTCTTATCTCTTATATTTTCCGAACTATTATGGTTCAAAGGAGAAAGAGAAGCGGGTATTTTTATTGGTTTGTGGGTACCGTCTATTTTAGGGTTCGCTATACTTTTGAAATTAATAAATAATCAAAAATGATTGAAATTATACCCTATTTCGCAGCCTTCATCACTCTCTTATTTGGGGTCGCATTTATTCTGGTGCTAAATAAATTTAGAGGCGAAAAATAAAGGCTAAAAAATGCAGCATGAATAATTTATTACAAAAATCTGGTAATTATTTTGATAGATATTTCAGTGCTAAAAATGTACGAAAAGTAGAACTATTAATTCTCCGTTTTGCTGTTCTTGCTTTCCTTATTCATTTATTTATTATTTTTTTAGGAAATAACTTTTTTTATTTTAAAAATCTTCAGCATAGTTATTTAAAGGCAATATATACTCCCTTTAGTTTTATATTATTTTACGAGGTATTTTTACTTGTCATTATCATTCCAAAATCTATATCTGAATTTGTGGGTAAGCAATTTGAAGTAATTACCTTAATTACTTTGAGAGGTTTTTTTCATGATATAGCAGATCTTGATTTAAAAAATTTTATTAATATTAATAATCCCGAGTTTATTAGTTTACTATATGACTTATTGGCATCATTATTTATGCTAAGCCTTACAATTTTGTATTATAAAATTTACCATAATAATCGTAAATCAGAAATTTTTAACGAGCTTAATAATTTTATCAATATAAAAAAATTAGTATCAATAAGTATGATTTTAATTTTATTTTTATTAAGTATAACTAGTCTTTATGGTTGGGGTGCAGAAATTTGGGGGGCATTACAATTAAATCAAAATTATCCTAATCCGAATACTGTATTTTACGCAGATTTCTTTTCAATTATGATTTTTGTTGATGTACTACTTCTTATTATTTCATTTATTTATCATTTTTCCTTTTTTACTATTTTTAGAAACGCCAGCTTTATCATTACAACTATTTTAATTAGAATTTCATTAACTTTAGAAAAGCCAATGAATTATATAGTCATTTTGATTGGCTTTTTATTTTCAATCATATCTTTCTATTTATGTAGCTTAAGAAATACAAAGAAAAGTTGACAGAATAATGAATATTATATTATTTGATGGCGTCTGCAATTTGTGCAACAACACGGTTTCATTTTTGATTAAACACGATAAAAATAATATTTTCAAATTTGCAGCAAGTCAAACAAATGCAGGTGAAAATATTATACGTCAATATAGTCTTTTGAATGAGGGCAAATCGGTTATTTTCATAAAAGATGGCATTGTATTTTATAAATCAGACGCCATTATAGAAATTGCAAAACTAATCAATGGTTGGCCTCATATTTTCAAATATGCTTGCCTTTTTCCAAAATTTTTAAGAGATGGCGTGTATAATCTCATTGCAAAAAATAGATACTCTTTATTTGGCAAAAAAGAAACATGCAGGGTTCCTACTGAAGAGGATAGGAAAAGATTTTTAAGCTAAAAGAGGCAGTACTAGAATTTACTTGACCACCATACCCACAAAATTAAAATTGGTTGGCCTACCAACAAGCGGACGAAGGATAATGTTGGCGTAACGGTGAATGACCCAAGCATAAAATTGCCTTTTTGTATAAAATAAATATGGGCTGGGATAAAAGCAATTAACATAATTATAATACCCTTTACAGCTAAGGCGCGGGTAGCCTTAGGTATTAAGAGTATTGCTAATATTATTTCAGCTATGCCAGATACTATATTTATTTCTTTGGCCCAAGCAGCTAAATAAGGGGGTATAATGGGTAAATAAAAAGAAGGGTTGGCAAAGTGATTGTACCCTGCAAAAAGGTAAAAGATAATTAGAAAAAAGAAGAGTATTTGTTTAAGAAGTTTTATTTGCATTTCTAAATATATAAAATTTACTTAAAATATAGCTTGAATTTAATTTGAATTTCATTGTCGGCTTTCACAAATAATAAAGAGGGTCGTTTGACTTTAAAATCTTCCAATAATATAGGAAATGCGCCTTCAAAAAATATATTACCTTCTTTATCAATTTGCTTAGCATTAAAGGAAATTTGTTTGGTAACTCCATGAAATTGAAGCTGTCCGTTAACCAATAAGTCATTTTGGTTGTATACAATACTTGTACTATTGAAAATAATATTTGGATAACTAAGGGCCTCAAGTACTTCAATCATATGACTATCTCTATTAGACAAGCCGCTATTGAAACTACTCACTTTGGTTGAAATAGCAATTTTAGTGATTTTATTTACAGGACTTGCATTTTCCCAATTTGCTTGAATTTTTAATTTATCAGAAACGCCATCCCATTCATGCAGCTTATGACGCATGTGATAGATAATAGTACTTTTTTCTGGCAAGGGCTGTTGTATTGGTTCTAGACTATACAAAAAGGGAGATACGAATAGTAAAAAAAAAGTTAACATAGTATATACTTTAAAATTTTATAACAATCATTGAGGTTGCCATACTGGCAAATGTAGTATAGGCAGCTGCCCTGTGCCAGGGCTTTAAGGAAGCGTTGTTTTCAATATTATTACCTAAAATGTTAGTGGCAATAATGCCTGTCAAATGAACCACTGCTAGCCATTTATGAATACGCATTGAACTTAGTTTTTTATCGCGTTGAAAAACAGCAGGTGGTGTGAATAAACTATTGACAGCCGTAATTCCATAACTAATATTTACAGCAGTCCCTAGGTTTTCATGCAATTCTTTAACCTTGTAATCTCCCTTATACAATTTGCTTGCTACATAGCCTTGTACAAGCATTGCCC
>JABMML010000154.1 GCA_013205585.1 Chitinophagaceae bacterium
ACTGTAGCTTGCGCTGCAGCAAGATGTATACTAAAAACCACCAATAAACCTGCAAAAACCACTTTAAACCAACGCATATACTTTAACTTTTTAAATTCAAGTATAAGAACAATAAAAAGGAGGTTTTGTTTAATAAAAGGCCCAAAAACTTGGCCCAAAGCTGGCTAAAAACTAGGCCGGGATTTTGTGAAGCAGTAATATTCACTTATTACTAATAATGAACATTATGCTACATTTAGAGTGAATAGCCGAATTCAATTAATGGCAAATAGACACTATTATACAATTACACTTGATTATTTAAATTTAAGCACATGATAAAATTTTTTGCATTGTTTGGCTCCGCCATTTTATTTTCACTAGTTGTTTCTGCACAAAAAACTCCTTCTTTAGAAAAATTAAAAAATTATGCTGCAGTAAAACACGATGAATCAAACCCTTTTGTAGCAGATAAACTATTGATAAAACCTGAAGGGGTAGCTGTAGAACAAAACTTATTTGGCAGTAAAAGGGCACCTGCATTAATAGCCAGCTTTGAAGGCTTGGGGGAGGGTTTTGTAGGTCCGCAAGGAACTGCTACACTTCGTAATCCATCCGATAACTCATTAGCGGTAGGTCTTGATCATATTGTGCAGATTGTAAATTCTAGAATGGCTATTTTTTCTAAGAAAGGAAAAACTTTTTCTGAATCAGGTCGTCCACTCTACGGTCCTGTTGAAACACGTAATGTATTTCGTGGTTTTGGTGGTCCTTGTGATAACATGAACAACGGTGATGCAGTGGTTCGATATGATCAGTTAGCTAACAGGTGGCTAATTGTAATGCCTACTTTTAGAAAAGGAATTTCAAGAAATATTGATACTGCTACAAAACAAAGGGTAGCCCAAACTCAACCTGGTGCAGCTGTTCAATTATTTCAGCCACCGCTTACGCAAGAAATTCCACCGGTGATTGGTCAACGACCATCATTGCCAAAACCACCAGATGAAGGAACATTTTGCATGTGTTATGCTATCAGTACTTCACCTGATCCAATGGGTTCCTATTATCGATATGAATTTGAACGTGATTTATTTCCTGATTATCCCAGGCCAACAGTATGGACTGACGGATATTACACTACAACAAGTACAGGAGACGATGTAATTGAAAGACATGCCTATGTTGTTGATAGAAATAAAATGTTGAAAGGGCTGGATGCCAAAGAGCAGTCGTTCATTATTAAGGATGTGAACTTTATCATCAATGCAGACTTAGATGGTAAACAACTACCTCCCGTTGGGGCGCCTAGCATCATGATGGCAACAGGTGGAACCCAATTAAAAAATGTATTGGAAGATGATGGAATTTATATGTGGAATTACCATGTAGACTGGAATAATTTTTCGAATACCAAAATTGAAGGGCCAATCAAAATCTCGGTTGCCCCTTATCATTATTTAGGAGGAGGACAACTGACTAAAGCGGTACCTCAAGCTGGAACCGATCAACATTTAGATGCACAAGGCGACAAGCTGATGGCTCGGTTGGTTTATAGAAAAATTGGAAATCGGGAATCGGTGGTAGGAGTGCATTCAGTTAATACTGCAGCAGGTGGAGGAGGTGTTAGATGGTATGAGTTTTTGGTAAATAAAGATCGCACTGTTAAATTATACCAACAAGGAACCTATGCTCCCGATAGTAATTTTAGATGGATGGCTAGCGCTGCTATAGATAAAAATGGAAATATTGGTATTGGCTATTCGTTCGGAGGAAAAAATGATTTTCCTGGACAAAGATTTGCGGGCCGACATTTTGGTGATCCCTTGGGCATGCTCACCTTAAATGAAGTGGTACTTGTAAAAGGAGAAGCTTCGCAAATAAATACACTTAGATGGGAAGATTATACCCAAACAGCGATTGATCCCAGTGATGATGAAACTATTTGGTATGTCGGAGATTATTTAAAAAAAGGTGCTAAAAATTATTCATCAATAATTGGTGCATTTAAGTTAGCATTTACCAAAGCCCCATTGCCTTAAGATGAATTAATATAAAATTAATTATTTTCTTTCTTACTTTTAAATATGCAAAATATTCCTATCGTTGATTTGACAATCGTATTCATTTACCTGTTTGCAATGATTGGTATCGGATATTATTTTTCAAGAAAAAATAAAAATACGGATCAGTTTACAAAAGCTTCTGGACAAGTACCAGGATGGGCCATTGGTATTTCTATCTATGCTACTTTTTTAAGCAGCAATACTTTTTTAGGAGTGCCTGGAAAGGCTTTTGGTAGTAATTGGAATGCATTTGTTTTCAGTATCTCTATGCCTTTTGCCGCTTGGGTAGCGTCTAAATATTTTATTCCCTTTTATAGAAATACAGGAGAGATTTCGGCTTATACCAATTTAGAAAAAAGATTTGGTGCATGGGCTAGAACCTATGCTGTAGTCTGTTTTTTGTTAACCCAATTTGCGCGTATGGGTTCGGTCTTTTTTGGAATGGCATTAACGCTTCAGGCATTGCTGGGTTTTTCTATGTCTTCAATCATGATAGTGATGGGTATTTGTATTATTATTTATACAGTTTTAGGGGGAATTGAAGCTGTTATCTGGACAGAAGTGGTACAGGGTATACTCAAAACACTTGGGGCAATATTAATTCTGTTGTTAATTATTTGGGAGATCCCTGGTGGCCTCACTACTGTTTATGATATTGCCAAATCAGAACATAAATTTAGTTTGGGAACAGCTGCCTTGAATTTTAAAGAAAGCAGTTTTTGGGTAGTTCTTTTTTATGGCTTTTTTATAAATCTCAATAATTTTGGAATGGATCAAAATTATGTCCAACGTTATCACACGGCGACCTCTAATAAACAAGCACGCAAGTCGGTTTGGTTATCTGTTTTTATATACGTACCTGCTTCCTTATTATTTTTTATTATTGGGACCTCTTTATTTGCCTATTACCAAATCAATCCAGCTATTGCAGATTCTTTGAAACACGCACTGGCACTAGAGAAACTAGGCGTAAATGCGAGTGCGCTAGATATTTCTAATTTTATGCATCAACTTACCCCCGAAGATTATGCCGATAAAGTATTGCCTCATTTTATGGTTAATAAAGTACCTACTATTTGTTTAGGCTTATTGGTGGCAGCTATATTATCTGCAGCCATGAGTACTATTAGTTCTGGTATGAATGCTTCGGCTACTGTTTTTACAAAAGATATTTATAAAAGATATTTTTACCCACAATTATCGGATAAAAAGGAATTTGTGACGCTCTACAGTGCAACTATTATAGTGGGCATCATTGGATTATTAGTGGGGTTGTCTATGATAGGTATCAAAAGTATTTTAGATCTTTGGTGGGAACTGTCTGGAATTTTTTCAGGAGGCATGTTAGGCTTATTTTTATTAGGTATTATTAGTAAACAAACAAAAAATACAGAAGCATTCATTGCAGTAATTGTTGGTGTGATTGTGATAATATGGTTTAGTTTTTCAGACAAACTGGGCCCTGACTTATTTTATTTAAAAATTGCACTGCATAAAAATATGATCATTGTAGTGGGCACCTTAACTATTTTTTTTACTGGATTATTATTCACTAAAATAAAACAGCTAAGCAAAAAAAATAAACAATTATAAAAAGATGGAATATAAAATATATACCTTGAGAAGAATACATTATACCTATGAATAAATTAATAAAAATAGCAGCCTTATGTGCGCTAACAAGTCCCATTTTTGGTCAACAAATGACTGCTGAGTTTATTTATGAAACTGCGCCTTTTCCCTCTTGTCATGCAGCTACGATAGAAGAAACACCGCGTGGTATTATCGCTGCTTGGTTTGGAGGTACAGAAGAGCGAAATAAAGATGTAGGAATTTGGGCTAGTCGTTTAGAAAATGGAAAATGGACTGTACCAATGGAAATAGCCAATGGGGTTCAAAATGAAGTGCTGCGTTATCCAACTTGGAATCCTGTTTTATTTAAAATGCCTAATGCCGATTTAATTTTATTTTATAAAGTGGGCCCTTCTCCCTCTACCTGGTGGGGAATGCTAAAAAGATCGAAAGATAATGGGCTTACTTGGTCAGAGGCTGAAAAGTTACCAGATGGCATATATGGACCTATCAAAAACAAACCTGTTTTACTCAATAACGGCACTTTATTATGTCCTACCTCCTCGGAAGACAAAGGGTGGCGCGTGCATTTTGAAATGACTAAAGATGCCGGAAAGACATGGACCCGAACGGAGGCAATTAATGATGGTAAAGAGTTTTCAGCAATTCAACCTAGCGTGCTATTTTTAAAAGATGGCAAACTGCAATTGCTTTGTCGTAGTAAAAATGGAGTGTTGTTAGAAGCGTTCTCTAATGACCTTGGTATTAGTTGGTCCGCATTAAAGACTACCTCGCTGCCTAATCCAAATTCTGGTACCGACGCCGTTACCTTAAAAGATGGCCGACATATTCTAGTCTATAACCATGTGACAAAGAAATCTAGTGCATGGGGAGGAAGTAGATCCCCTTTAAATGTAGTTATTTCTAATGACGGTCAAAATTGGAATGAAATTGCGATTTTAGAGAATACCCCCAAAGAAGAATTTTCCTATCCTGCCGTAATTCAGACAAAAGATGGTAAAATTCATATTGTATACACTTGGAATCGTAAGAAAATAAAACATGTGGCTATTCAACTATAATAGTACTCGGGAGACTTCCTACTTATTTCATTTTTTTAGCAAGCGTAGCAACACGTTTGCCAAGAGTAAATCCTTTTTGTAAAAATAGTTTGTCTACTTGCGCTGTTTTGAAAACACCTTCATTCGTAATGGCAGAGGCTCCAAATGCCGAAGTCCAATCATCTCCACCCACCACAATCATTCCAAAAATTAACATAGAGTGTAATATATTCACCTGAGCAAGTTCCTCCCCAGCAGATATACCACCAGCGGTAACAAATGCAGCACCTATTTTATCTTTTAATGGGTTTCCCTCAAAAGGCCATTCACTCATAAATTTAACTACTTCAGGTGCGAGGTTTGCATTGTAAACAGGGCTACCTATAATTATAGCATCTGCATCTAATAAATCCTTTGTTGTTGTTTGTTGAATACTTTTAATTACCACCTGAACGCCTGGTATAGATTGCGCTCCTTTTGCTACTTCTTCCGCTAAGGATTGCGTATTGGCTGTTTTACTATAATAGGCAATAAGTACATTTTTTGTTTTTACTTGTCCGTAACTAAGTTGACTGATAAAAAATAACGAGACGATTAGATATAGTTTCATAATATGAACTTAGAAATTTAATGATTCAATTTTTGTTTTCAATTGATCAAATGAAAATCTATCTGAATTATTTTTTCCAACGTATCTGAAAACTTCTTCTCCTTTTTTATTTAA
>JABMML010000155.1 GCA_013205585.1 Chitinophagaceae bacterium
ATTTTGCATGGGGTTTTCTTATTAATCAGTGCCATATTTATAGCAAGCTTATTAAATTTAATTCCATTAGCTTCTTTGGCTGCTATCTTATTAATGGTGGGTTATAAGTTAGCAAAGCCTAGTTTATTTCAACAAATGTACAAGCTGGGTTGGGAGCAGTTTATTCCATTTACAGCAACTGTTGTGGCCATTATTGCAACTGATTTATTAAAAGGAATTACAGTAGGTATTTTATTCGGCATATTTTATACACTAAGACATAGCTACCGCAATTCTCACTATGTGAAGGACAATATTAGCGATCAAAATGGTAAAACAGTTCATCATTTAGTACTTGCTGAAGAAGTTTCATTTTTTAATAAAGCAAGTTTGTTAACCACTTTTGAATCTATTCCAAATAATAGTAAAGTAATCATTGATTGCACTAATTCTAAATCAATTGCCTACGATGTTATTGAAATTATTAATGATTTTGAATTCAATGCAAAAACGAAATCAATTGAGGTAGAGAAAATAAACTTTAAGCCATAATAAGTCAATGATGAAACGATCTATTTTACTTCTAGGGCTTTTTGGTATGATCCAAACTACAGCAACTGGTCAATCCAATAATGTAGGCACTTGGCTTGTTCATTTTGGGAATCAAAAAATAAATGATAAGTGGAATATACAATCCGATTTTCAGTATCGGGATTATCGTTTTTTTGGACAACGAAATCAATTACTAGCTAGGGCAGGGTTAGGGTATAACCTGAAAGAAAACAATCATAATATACTTTTAGGCTATGCTTATATAGCTACCGATGCTTATGATGAATTGGATATAAGCAAAGGCACTAAAGTTGAAAATAGAGTTTACCAACAGTATTTGTATAAAAATAATATAGGCTCCAATTCTTTGACGCATCGGTTTCGTTTGGAAGAGCGTTTTTTCTCCAATGAATTTGGCTTAAGAGCAAGGTATTTTATTTCGCTTTTAAAACCTTTATCAAGTACCAAAGGCAATAAAAACAATACTTTCTTGTCTTTGTATAATGAATTGTTTGTCGACATTAAAGGCGCACAATTTGATCGAAACAGATTTTATGCGGGACTAGGTTTTGGTATTAGTGAGTCTTTAAGAGTGGAGACTGGCTACATGATTTAGGCACAGAAAAATATTACAAGAGGCCAGCTTCAATTCATTCTATTTAACAATTTACCTTTCAAAAAACATTAAAATTAAAAATAATAACAAATAACAAAAAATAAAACAAAAAAATACCTAATATGAAAACATTAACTAAAGAAATGCAAAACGCTATTACGCCTAAAATTGCTTTAGACTTATTAAAAGAAGGCAACAAACGCTTTGTAAATAATTTAAAAATAAATAGAAACTTATTACAACAAGCCAATGAGACCTCGGATGGTCAGCATCCTTTTGCAGTTATATTAAGTTGCATTGATAGTAGAACTTCTGCCGAATTAATTTTTGACCAAGGCTTAGGGGATGTATTTAGTATCAGAATTGCAGGAAATATTGTCAATGAAGATATACTAGGAAGTATGGAGTTTGGATGTAAGGTGGCTGGTGCAAAAGCTATTGTTGTTTTAGGACATAAAAAATGTGGTGCCATCAAAGGTGCCTGTGATAATGTTGAATTAGGCAACTTAACAGGACTTATTTCAAAAATTAAGCCTGCAATAGACCAAGAAATGACAACTACTGATAACCGAAACTCGAGTAATGCCAATTTTGTAGAAAATGTGACTGAATTACATGTGAGTTTATCGGTAAGGAATATTTTACTACAAAGTCCCATCATTGCTGAAATGGTTAAAAACGATGAAATTGGAATTATAGGGGGTGTACATGATATTAGCACTGGTGAGGTGAAATTTTTCGAATAGAAGATTTGCAATAATTTTAAGAGGATAGAATTCATTGTAGTCTATTTGAAAATCAGGGACCTACGTTAATTCGTAGGTCCTTTGTTATTTTTTCCTGAAATTTGCATATATGGAAAGAATAGATGTTGATAGAGTTATTGAAATGGCTTGGGAGGATCGAACTCCTTTTGAAGCCATCACTTTTCAATTTGGTTTAACTGAAG